>BDSU01000021.1 GCA_002897675.1 bacterium BMS3Abin02
CTCTTCGCGAGTCGGTACGCCGAATCCACCGCTCGCTCAATCCACACCCGGCCGGCCAGCTCGATCTGAATGCGGCTCTCCTCGACGGAAGCCCCCTGCCGGGCATTCAGCACAAGTACCGCGAAACGGTGCTGTTCTTCCCCAAGCGCGGCCAGACGTGTCCCGCCTACTGCACCTACTGTTTCCGATGGCCACAGTTCGTCGGAGAGGACCGAATCGCCGCGACCGAGGTCCAGCCACTGATCCGCTATCTCCGTGAGAACCCGGATGTCACGGATCTGCTGGTCACCGGAGGAGACCCTTTCGCCATGCGGGCGGGAGTACTCGCCCGATACATCCAGCCGATCCTGGATCAGAAACCGGGCGGACTCACCTCCATCCGCATCGGCACCAAGGTCCCTGCCACCTGGCCGTACCGTTTCATCAGCGACCGCGACACAGACGAACTGTTGAGACTTCTCCGGAGCGTGGTCGACGCAGGTTTCCATCTCGCGCTGATGATCCACTACACGCATCCTCGCGAACTCTCCACGCCGGCTGCGGAGACGGCGGTCAGTCGCCTCAAAGAGACCGGTGCCGTGCTGAGGTCGCAATCGCCGATCGCACGCCATATCAACGACTCCCCGGACATCTGGGCATCAATGTGGAATCGGCAGGTCCGGCTGGGCATCGTGCCCTACTACATGTTCGTCGCTCGAGACACAGGAGCCCGTGCCTACTTCGAGCTACCACTGGCACAGACGCACTCGATCTTCTTCGCGGCGTACCGACAGGTCTCCGGCCTCGGTCGCACGGTGCGTGGCCCGGTCATGTCGGCCACACCGGGCAAAGTGATCATCCACGGAACAACCCGCGTTGGCACGCAGAAAGCTTTCTCTCTGTCGTTCCTCCAGGCAAGAGACCCCACCTGGGTCGGAAAACCGTTTCTCGCCCGCTACGACCCACGAGCGACATGGTTCGAGGATTTGAAACCGCTCGGCAGCTCGTTCTTCTTCGAACGATCATCCGAGGTTGATCGCCCCCATGACACACGCCCCACGATCGAACGGAGGCCCTGATGGATGAAACGATCATCTGCGTCGAATGCAGCGGGACCGCCCATCTCGTCTTGCGTCCGCCCGATGAAGGGTTTGAACCTGGCGACATCCTCGTCTACCGATGCGAGGACTGCCTCGATCGCTGGGATATCGTCTACGAAGAAGAGATCACCGAGGGGTAGCCGGTCGTCAGTCACGAAAGCGATCCCGCAAGGCAGCGCCGCTATGACTACCGAGAACTGAGGATTGCCGACCTCTCATTCCCATCCTGTGATCAACAGGACGTGGCCGTCCGGATCCTGGACTTCGGCAGCCGCCAACTGTCCCCCGTCCATCCCCGTCACGACGTGCGGTTCAAGATCTGTCCACGTTCTCGTCTGTGTGGACCCTATCTCGCGAGCAGCCGTGGGTACTCGATCTTGGGGCAGCGGTCCATGACGACGTCGAGGCCGGCGTTCTTCGCACGCTCTGCGGCAGCCTCGTCGATGACGCCCAGCTGCATCCACACCGCCTTGGCCCCAATCGCTATCGCCTCGTCGACGTGCCGGCCTGCCCGGTCGGAACGGCGGAAGATGTCGACGACTTCGATCGGATCGGGGACCGATACGAGATCGGGGTACGCGGTTTCACCGAGAATCTCGTCTGCTGCAGGATTGATGGGGATGATCCGATACCCCCGCTGCTGGAGGAACGCCGCCACGTCGTGGCTCGCTCGAGTTGGTCGAGGTGAGCAACCCACGACGGCCCACGTTCGGTATGTCGACAGGATGCGGCGTGCGGTGTCTTCGTAGTCCATGGTCCCTCCAACACAATGCCCCTGCCCGGAGATTCCGGGCCCGCTTGCCCTACAGCAGGACGGTAGGCTCCCGATCAATGATTCGTCTCCTTTCGATCCTCGCATTGCTGTTCGCGACAGCAACTCCGGCGCTCGCCCAAAGTGCACCGACGTGCCCTCCGTTCGAAGGGATTACCTGCGATGGCTGGGTCACGGATACGGTGGGAGTGGTCACCGATGACGCCCGTCTGGAGGAGGCGGTCGGCCGTGTCGTCGCAGAGTACGGTCATGAGATCGCCGTCGTCGTGATCCAGAACAGCGACCCTCGTTCCCCGAATGAGTTCGCGCAGGATCTCGGGAATGCATGGGGAGTGGGCGCCGCAGACCGCAACGACGGGGTCGTTGTGCTGATCGATCTGGACAATCGAGCCACGGCGATCGAGACGGGGAAGGGCCTGGACATCTCCTCTCGGCAGCTCGACTTCGTCGCCGGCCTTGGGCGGAGCTTCTTCGCCGCCGGAGATTTCGACGGCGGAATCGCCGCGATCGTGGGTGGCCTCGAGCAGACGTTCGCCGGAACCGCGCCGGCCACCCCGACCGGCTCTCCTTCCGGAAAGCCCTCCTCGTCGAGCGGGATACTGATCTTCGCGATCGTCATTCTCGGACTCGGCGCGGCGCTCGTCGGTACGGGAGCAGCCAAGACTCGTCGCGACCGAAGGTTCCTCGCTCGCAAGGGACGACAAGAGCGTGTCGACGGAGAACTCGCTCGCCTGCGGCCTGCGGGCCATGAGCTCACCGTACCGGCCGAGGTCACCATCGCTCCTCCGGCAACTGCAGTCTCCTCCTCCACCCGAGAAGCCCTGTCGGTCCTCCAAGCCCTCAAACAGGGATCCCCTCCATCGGCCAAGGCGGTGCTCGAGGCACTCTGGACGCACGGAGCGGTCGATGTCCTCGACACCAAGAGACTTCACACCGAGATCCCGCTCGAGTTGCGCGTGACCGGCGAGCAATCGGTGCTGGAGGATTCTCTGCAGCAAGCATCGAGAGAGGCGATCGATGAGACCGACGACGATGCCTTCGAGGTCGCCCTCGGACGCCTCCGATCCGTCGTCGATGCACTCCGTCCATACCGGATCGCCGAGGCCCGTCGAAAACTGGCAATCGCACTCACGGACGAGATCGTCGACACACCGATCGGAGCGACCGTCGTCAACGATCTCGGAGTTCGGCTCCTTCAGGCGGGCTCCGTGCTCGAGGAAACCGACTCGATCGAGGCTTCGATTTCGTCTCTCGAGGACGCATATGCGACAGCGAGAGCGAAGACCGACAGGTTGGAGGCCATCTACGAGAAGCTCCCTGATTCACTGGCCCGCCCGGCCGTGGCGGTTGCGCTCGCCGATGTGATGGACGATCCCCAGGAGTCGGTGAATCGGTATGAAACGATCAGAGTCGAGCTCGAGGAGAAAGGGTCCGATCTGCGTCAGGACGGCCTCGAAATACCGGCCGTCGCCGCGTTCTTGCTCCTCAACAACGACTCGGTGCCGGATTTTCTCGCTGCCTATCACGACGCGCGCGGGTATGGATATGAGCCGGTCGTCGCCGTAGAGCTGGCCATCGCGGGACTGACGAGTCAGGACGAGATCGAGAGGATCCGCGACGAGGCGAAGCGGCTCGGACTACCGATCTCGATCACGGCGGCGCTCGTCCGCAATGGCGAGCGGTCGATCACCGCGTTCAACGAAGTGGCGAATCAGCTCACTGCCAAAGGGGTCACCGGAGAGATTCGTCGTACGATCGCCGCCATCCTGGCGATCTCTCTCGAACCGGCGCGCGCCCTCGATCGATGGCTGAACGCCCGCCGCGCCCTCGCCGACCTCGGGCTCTCGGGAGCGTACGCCGACACCGCGGCGGCGTTCGGTGCCTCCGATCCCCGTGGTCCCCGCGCATTCGCACTCGCCTATGCTGCCCAGCGCCAGGCTCTCGAACGTTCCACCATCGATGACGCCGATCGATACGCACCGGAACTTGCCCACGCGGGCACGTCAGGGCAGACGGACTCATGGACCGGCCGCCCGCTGCCGAGAGACCTCGGAACGTTCGACCCATTCACACTCTTCTACTACCACTGGGTGATCACCAGGGGGGTGAGCCACGCGCTTGGGTGGAGGCCTATCTATCGGGACACTTCATGGTCCCAATCCAAGAGCAGCTGGTTTGGCGGGTTCGGTGGCGGCGGTGGCTTCGGATCGGGTGGAACAGGCGGCGGGTCTTCGTGGGGTTCTGGGGGCAGCTTCGGCAGTTTCGGCGGGTTCGGTGGCGGCGGGAGTTTCGGTGGTGGCGGTGGAGGGGGCGGCTGGTAGCCGACCGGAACGACACCGGAGAGGTCGGAGAGTGGACAAACCCGCCAACTCGCGCATACCCTTGCCCCATTCCCCCTCGTAGGCAGTCGTGGCATTCCGCAAACGCACCAAAGCGATCAACGTAAAGAACATCGAACAGATCGACGAGTTCACGGCCGACGGCAAGCCGGTCCTCATCGACTTCATGCAGTCCTCATCCCCGCCGTGCAGAGCGATGGACGGCACCATCGATGAGCTCGCTCATGAGTTTCGGGAATCTGCTCACGTCCTGAAGGTCAACGTGGGCAAGGTGCCGGGAGCTGCGCAACACTACAAGATCAAGGGGACGCCGACGTTCGTACTGTTCGGGACGTCGGAACGGTCCCAGCGCAAGGCGAAGCAGCGCGGTGAGGAAGACGCGAAGAAGATCACGCAGCGCTTTCGCACGACCGGCATCGTCAAGAAAGAACAGCTCCGTCGGCTGCTGACCACAAATGGAGCAGAGGCAGCCGACTCATAGGGGCCCGCCGAACAATGCGTGGCCCGGATCTCGATGGCCGTGAATCGCTCTGCCTCCTCCCGACGCAGCACGCGATTGTGTCTTGTTCGCCGAAGCCGCCGCACGTGCCCCGCGGTCTTGCATCGACGCAGCGATACCGAGTACCTGGTATCTGCACCCTTCCCTAGAACCAGAACTTGCCCCGACCGCCGGGATCGGACGTGAAGCCCCACGCCTCGGTGATCCGTCCCTCTTTCGTACAGAAGACGTGCACCTCGTCCGCCGTGTACGTCCCTTCATCCCGATTCACGGTCGTGTGAGCCAGCACGACGGTATGGAGGTCGTTCGCCAGTACGTCGTGCACCTCGATCATGAACGACCCGTGGGTGTCCTGAGCGAGCGACCTGAGAAACTCCAGAATCTCCTCGCGGCCGACCTTGTCACCTGCGAGTGGCGTGTCGCCGCGCACGTGCCAGACCGCGTCGTCGGCGAACTCGCGAACGAACCCGTCGCAGTCACCCTCGGAGAAGCAACGGTACCCCTCTTTGATGCGCCGAATGCCCGGATGCTCCATGTCTCGATTCTCGCACAAGGTGGCTCGGGACGCGTACCCTCTCAGCATGGCCAGCGACACCATTGCCGACCGGGGGCTCCTCGTCGGGACATGTTCGTGGACAGACAAGACCCTGCTCGGATCCGGCGCCTTCTACCCGTCTGACGTCGACACGGCGGAGAAGCGACTTCGCTTCTACGCATCCCAGTTCCCGATCGTCGAAGTCGACTCCACCTACTACGGCCCTCCGAACGAGCGGACCGCAGGGCTGTGGGTCGAACGCACGCCGAACGACTTCACTTTCGACGTCAAAGCGTTCCGACTCCTCACTCAGCATCCGACTCCGCCACGGACACTTTGGAAGGACCTGCGGGAGGCACTGCCCCAGGAGCAGGCGGACAAGCGCAATGTCTACGCCCGGGATCTCCCGAGGGAGTTCGTCGCCGAAGCGTTCCATCGCTTCTCCGAGGCGCTCATGCCTCTGCACTCCGCGGGAAAGCTCGGCACGATCCTGATGCAACTTCCCCCATATGTCTACCCCTCGCGAGGTTCCTTCGGCTATCTCTCCTGGGCCGCAAGGCAACTCGAGGAGTTCGATGTGGCAGTCGAGTTCCGTCAGCAACGATGGATGGATCAGGAACATGCCGGCTCCACGCTCGATTTTCTCCGAGAGCACGACCTCGCCTATGTCTGCGTCGACGAGCCTCAAGGGTTCAGGAGTTCGGTGCCGCCGGTGATAGCGGTGACCGCGCCGATTGCGCACGTGCGCTTCCATGGCAGGAATGCCGACAATTGGGAGCGCAAGGGAATCACCGCGGCCGAGCGGTTCCGCTACGACTACCGGGAAGACGAGCTTCGGGAGTGGATCCCCCGTATCCGGCGCCTGCGGGAACAGGCGGAGGAAGTGCACCTGTTGATGAACAACTGCTACGCGGATTACGGGATCAGATCCGCACGGCTGTTGTCCCGCCTGCTCTCCGAGGTCGGCTGAGTACGTCTGGGGGCGGGTATCGTTCTGAAGATGTTCGACTACACGATGATCACCCAGGACACGATTGAGGATTTGACCTCCGCAACCATCGCTACCTGTGAGCGCCTCGTCGCCGGTGTCGTCGCGATCGAGGGCGAGCGGACGTTCACAAACACGTTGCTTCCGCTCGAAGAAGCAGCCACAGCGGTGGCCCTTGCCTACGGTCGCGGACCGTTTCTCTCCAACGTTCACCCCGACGAATCCATCCGTACCGCTGCTCGGGCGTCGGAGGAGGCTCTCACGAAATGGCAGGTCGGACTCACGTTCCGCCGTGACCTCTACGAGGCGATCAGTGCATACGCCGAAACCGAAGACGCCGCCTCTCTCTCCGGAGAGCACCGCCGTCTCCTCGACTTCACCACTCGCGACTTCCGGCGGGCCGGCCACGAACTCGAGCAGGCCCAACGCGAGGAACTCGAGAGGCTTCAGAACCGAATGGTCGAACTGGGAATCGCCTTCGAGAAGAACATCGCCGACGTCGACGCCGCACTCATCGTGACGAGATCAGATCTGGCCGGGATGACCGATGACTACGTCGGACGTCTCCAGCCGGGACCAGATGCCGGCACGTACAAGGTGACCATGGCATACCCGGATGTCTTCCCGTTCATGGAGAACGCCACCCGACGCGATCTCCGAGAGCGGCTCCTGTTCTTGTTCTCGACCAGAGCCGTCGACGCCAACCGTCCGATCCTCGAAGAAGCCGTGCGCCTGCGCGAGAAGATGGCGGCGATGTTCGGTCTCCCTTCGTGGGCGGACTATCGGATGGAGGTGAAGATGGCCAAGCGCCCGAAGGCCGTCACCACCTTCTACGACGACCTCGTCCCTCCCCTGACCGAGATCGGTAATCGAGAAATCGCCGTATTGGCCTCGATGCTGGAATCCGAAGCAGGCGACCCGCAGCTGCAGCCATGGGACCGCCGCTACTACGACACGCAACTCCGCAAACGGGACTACGGAGTCGATCAGACGAGAGTCGCGCAGTACTTCCCCCTGGATCGGGTGATCGACGGCCTCCTGAGCATCACCGGAGAAGTCTTTGGGCTCGAATACCGCAAGCGGGGAGACGTTCCGACATGGCACCCGGATGTCGTCGTCTACGACATCGTGGACGCATCATCGGGTGAACAGGTGGCAACCTTCATGGCCGACCTGTTTCCGCGGGAGGGCAAGTTCAGCCACGCGGCTGCCTTCCCGCTCGTTCCAGGGCACCGAAAGGCCGACGGTGAGTATCAGCTGCCACTGTCCGTAATCGTGGCCAACTTCACGAAGCCCTCGGCGGATGTGCCGTCCTTGCTCCAGCACTCGGAGGTCGAGACCCTCTTTCACGAATTCGGACACATCCTGCACATGTCGCTGGGCCACACGGAGTTCACCCGTTTCTCCGGTGCCTCGACCGAATGGGATTTCGTCGAGGCACCCTCACAGATCATGGAGGAGTGGTGCTGGCGTGCCAACGTTCTGCAGCGATTCGCACGGCATCATGAAACCGGTGAGCCGATCCCGACGGACCTCGTCGACAAGTTGGTGGCTGCCCGGCACGTGAATGAGGCCCTCGACACACTCCGCCAGGTCTCTCTCGGCAAGCTGGACCTCGGACTACACGGGCCAGGGGATCACAGGGACTTGGATGCGATCATGCTGGACGCCGAAAGCGTCGGCCTGCTCCCTCACCAGGAGGGAACGTTCTTTCCGGCAAGCTTCGGTCATCTGCTCGGCGGTTATGACGCCGGGTACTACGGGTATCTCTGGTCGAAGGTTTTCGGCCTCGACATGTTCTCCCGATTCGAGGAGGCAGGAGTCACCAACCCTGACGTCGGTCTCGCCTATCGCCGTAAGATCCTCGAGCGGGGCGGCTCCAGAGACGCGGCGGATCTGATGCGGGACTTTCTGGGTCGCGAACCGAACAATGAGGCATTCCTGCGCCACCTCGGGCTCACGGGTGCTCTCGGGGAGTAAAGCGGCCGAGGCGAGGAACGAACCGAGGTCGATGGGGTAGATCTCTTCCCCTCGCGACGACACCCCCATCGCCTCGAAGACTCGGCACTTCCCCCTCCAGGGGGAAGAAAAGAGGTGGCCTCGGGGCTTTGACCGAGGAAGAGCCCTTCTTTCCTTCCCCTCGCAGGGGAAGTGGCCGAGGCGAGGAACGAGCCGAGGTCGATGGGGTAGATGATCTTCCCGGCCACACCCCCATCGCCTCGAAGACTCGGCACTTCCCCCTCCAGGGGCAGGCAAAGACAAGAACGAGGGGAGCCGAATACTCAGAATCCCAACTCGGCGGCCAGCGCCCGCACCGCCTGTTCATCTTCGCCGACCCACTCGAGATCGTCGATCGTCTCGGCGATCGGCACGTCGCGTCGTAGCGTCGTCAGCGTCCGGTAGAACAGCGCATCGTCCATGTTCGCGGCCAGCGACTCGCACAACCGGAGGCCACCGCGAACCGGAACGTCCCACAGATCATGGTCGAGGGGAATGCGCTCGATCCTTCGATAGCGAGCGAGCAGCGTCGACGCCGACTTGGCTCCCCACGCGCGGATGCCCGGAATACCATCGGCCGTATCCCCGACGAGTGCCAGGTAGTCGGGCATCGACACCGGCGATATCCCCCACTTGTCGCGCACACCGTCCTCGTCGATCATCATTCTGCGGCGACGGTCGTACATCACGACCCTGTCCCCGACCACACACTGGGCGAGATCCTTGTCGGGACTCAACAACACGACCTGGTCGACATCGTCGCCAAACCGGAAGGCGGCCGAGGCGAGCGCATCGTCTGCCTCGAACTCCTCCATTCGCCACACGACGACGCCCAGCGCCTCCAGGGTTCGCTCTGCGAGCGGGAACTGATCGAACAACTCCTGCTCGACCCCCTCTCCCGTCTTGTACCCGTCGTACACGTCGTTGCGGAACGACCGGATGCTCGTGTCGAACGCGGCTGCGACGTGCGTCACGCCCGGTTCGCGTAGCAGGCGTCTCGTCGAGTCGGCCAGTCCCCACACGGCGCCGACTTCCCGGCCGGATGGATCGCTCCTTCGGGGGTAGCCGAAATAGGCGCGAAACAGTTCGTAGGTCGCGTCGAGCACATGGAGCCGCATAAGAGCATCGTACGTCAGCCGCCCCCAACGCGTCCGACCTACCGGCGAGGACAGCGACCGAAACCCAACCCGGACGCCGAGCCACGCGATGGTCTGCACGCGCTATGCTCGCCCTGCCTGTCCAGCGAGGCAGGTGCCGCGAGCGCTCAGCGAAGTCCGGTGGAAAACCGGCGCTGTCCCGCAACTGTGAGGCCCTCAGGGGCCGAGCCAGGTCGCCTGGCGCCGCGACGACGAACGAACCCTCGGATGAAGGCGTACTTCGTCGGCACATAGGCCGGCAGTCCACTTCATCCTCCAGACAAGGAGGATGTTTTTATGCGGAAGACCATTGTGGGAGTCGTAGCCGCGCTCGTCATGAGCGCGTGCTCGGCCGGAACGATCACCGCCGCCACGGTGACCACCACCACTCTCACGACAACGACAACCACGACCACGGCGGCACCCACGACCACGGCGGCGCCAACGACCACGACCCTGGCGAGTCCCTTCCCGACAACCGTGATCGCGGCAAATGGACCCGTGGAGATCCTGGAGGCGCCGAACGCGATCGTGTCCCTCTCCCCGACAGCCACCGAAATGCTCTTCGCGGTTGGCGCAGGCGATCAGGTCGTGGCCGTGGACGATCAGTCGAACTATCCGGACACGGCGCCGGTCACCGACCTGACCGGGTTCAGTCCCAACGTCGAGGCAATCGCGGCCTATGAGCCGGACCTGGTCGTGATCACGTTCGATCCGGGAGATCTCGTAGCTTCACTCGATTCTCTGGGCATTCCCGTCCTTCTGGAACCGGCGGCAGCATCGATCGAGGATGTCTACGACCAGATCCGTCAGCTCGGCACCGCCACCGGACATCAACAGGAAGCACTCCAGCTCCTCGACCGGATGGACTCCGAAATCGAGCTGACTCTGCTCGAGGCAGCGCCCCCCACATCCCAGGGCGAGAATCTCACCTACTACTTCGAACTCGATCCGACCTACTACTCGGTCACGTCCACGACGTTCATCGGCCAACTCGTGGGCATGCTCGGACTGGAGAACATCGCCGACCCTGCGGATGCCGACGGGTTTGGCTACCCGCAGTTGTCGGCGGAGTACATCCTCGATGCAGACCCGGACTTGATCTTCCTCGCCGACACGAAATGCTGCGGCCAAAGCCCCGAAACGGTCGCCGAACGGCCCGGCTGGGATAACCTGACCGCGGTGGCGGAAGGCAATGTGTTCGCCCTCGACGACGACATGGCCTCACGCTGGGGACCGCGAATCGTCGACTTTCTCGCCGCGATCGCCGACGCCGTGAGACAGGTGGAGCACCCCTGAGCGCAGCCCCGCACCGGCCCGACCGACCCACCAGACTCACGTGGGCCGGGATGCTGACGGCCGTCGCAGCGGTCATCGGTGCCGTCGCTCTCGGCTCCCTCATCGGGCCGGTGCACATTCCGGCGTCCGACGCGGCGCGCTCGCTCCTGAATGCTCTGCCCGGCATCGACATACGACCGACACTGACGGATCGCCAGGTGGACATCCTCACGGTCGTTCGCCTCCCACGGGTGGTCCTCGGCGGACTCGTCGGGGCGATCCTCGCCCTTGCCGGAGCCGCGTATCAGGGCGTGTTCCGCAATCCACTGGCCGACCCGTACCTGCTGGGCGTCGCGGCCGGTGCGGGTCTCGGCGCGACACTCGCCATCGCGGCCGGGTCCTCGGCCACCGGTGCTGTCGTCCCGATCGCTGCGTTTGTCGGCGCCGTCGGCGGAGTCCTCATGACCTATGTGCTCGGACGAACGGTCGGACGCCGCACGAATACGAGTCTCATCTTGGCTGGGGTTGCAGTCGCGTCCTTTCTGACCGCGCTCCAGACCTACATCCAGCAGCGCAACACCAACACACTGCGAGAGGTCTACGCCTGGATTCTCGGAAGGCTCTCGACGAGCGGCTGGCATGAAGTGCTCCTCATCCTTCCGTACGTGGTGATCGGCGGAGTGGTGATCTTGCTCCACCGTCGGATGCTCGACGTCCTCTCGCTCGGTGACGAAGAGGCCGCGGCTCTCGGCGTCCCCGTTCGTCGTGTGCGCCTACTCGTGGTGGTCGCAGCCACCCTGGGCACCGCCGCCGCCGTTGCGGTCGGTGGGCTGATCGGCTTCGTAGGGATCATCGTTCCGCATGCCGTCCGGCTGGTCACCGGTGCAAGCTATCGCGTCATCCTCCCGCTTTCGGCACTGCTCGGAGCAGCGTTTCTCATCTTCGCCGACGTGGTCGCACGCACGGCGCTCAGCCCCGCGGAATTGCCGATCGGGGTCGTCACCGCCTTTCTCGGCGCGCCGTTCTTCGTCCTCGTGCTTCGGACATCGAGAGGCCTGCGATGACCGGCCTGGCCGTCGAAGGGCTTCGCGTGGTTCTCGGCAAGACCACGATCCTCGACGGTGTGGACCTGGCGGCGGCGAGAGGCGAGTGGGTCGGATTGATCGGTCCGAACGGCGCGGGGAAGACCACCTTGCTGCGGGCGGTCCACGGTACGATTCCGTCCACCGGGACCGTGACGCTTGCGGGCCGACACGTCACCCATCTGTCTCGATCGGCCCGTGCACGACTGGCGGCACTCGTCCCCCAGCGCCCGGCATCCCCACCGGACATGCGGGTCTTCGACTATGTGCTCCTCGGACGGAGCCCGCACATCTCCTATCTGGGTGTCGAAGGACACCACGATATCGCCGTGGCGCGCACGGCACTCGCCTCGCTCACGATGGAGAAGTTCGCCGATCGGCTCCTCGGGGAACTCTCCGGCGGAGAGCTGCAGCAGGTCGTTCTGGCGCGGGCACTCACCCAGGAGGCCTCTCTGCTCCTTCTCGATGAGCCCACATCCGCACTCGACGTCGGTCACCAACTCCAGGTACTCGCCCTCATCGACCGCCTCCGGAGGGAGCGGACCCTGACGGTTCTCTCGGCCATGCACGACCTGACCCTCGCTGCACAGTTCTGCGACCGTCTCGTGCTGCTTTCCGCAGGTGAGGTCATCGCAGACGGGACACCCCGCGAGGTGCTGCAGGAATCGGTCATCGCACGGCACTTCGGAGCGACCGTGCGCATCCTCGACGACGGAGGCGGGGGTCTGGTGGTCGTCCCCGTCCGGTCAAACGGCCAAGTGCAGGATCGGTAGCATCAGGACGAGACGAAAGAGGAGGCGCCATGGGTGAAGTGGAAGACAGCTGGCAGACGGTCGCCGGAGAGTTTCGAAGCCTCGGGTACGCATTTCGAGATCAGTACCGCGCCACGAAGGACCAGGGCGACGCCGTTCCGTCGGAACAAGAGGTCCGCGACGCGCTGCACACCGTGACCGATGCCTTGGACACTGCGCTCACTTCGGTTGGGAACGCGATCCGGGATCCGGAGGTGCAACAAAGCGCCAAGGAAGCAGCCAAGTCACTCCTCGATGCGCTCGGAACGAGCTTCGCGCAGGTTGGAGAGGCACTCGACCGAGCTGTCGACAGCGTCCGCAAGACCTCCCAGCCGGACCAGGCTCCAGAGACGGAACCGCCAGAAGGCACGAACCCGGTGGCTTGATGCCTCTGGAGCGTTCGTCCCCTTTCCTCAAGGGACTCGCCCAGTTCCGCAGCCCCCTGTTCTCCCGCACGTGGACCCTGTTCCAGGGAGACGGCATCCTCGCCAGGGCACATCGCACCGTGTGGCGACGCACTTCGAAGATCGTCATCCCCGACGGACCCACCTGGGAGATCGCTCCGGCAGGATGGGGAAACCTGGAGGTGATCGCCGGCGACGCGGTCCTCGCACGAGCGGAGCGCCAGGGTCGGCTCGGGCGCATGTGGAGGATCGACTCTCCCCGTTTCGGATACATCCTGTCTGCACGTTCGATGGCACGGCGGCGATGGACGATCGACCTCGGCGATCACCCCGTGGCGACGCTGCGCGGGGCAGCGCTCAACTTCAACCGTCTCGACGTCGACGCGGGCATTGGCATCCCTCTCGAAGTCGTCATGGTTTCTTGGCACATCATCGTGCGCGCGTGGGAAGCGGCGGCCGCCAGCCGCGCTTAGCAGACCGCCAGGCCATACACGTCTCGCGCTCCCCGTTCAGCGACACTCTTCGGCCGACCGTCGTATGATCGTCTGATGAGCGAAACACTGATCTCCTACGACCCACGCACGGGCGAAGCGGTCGGCAGTGTCATCGTGACCCCCCCACAGGACGTGGCTGCGGTCGTCGATCGGTCCCGAGAGGCATTCGAGCGCTGGCGCACGTTCGAACCCACAGAACGCCGCCCCTATCTTCAGCGTCTCCGAAGAGTCGTGCTCGACCAAGGTCAGAACATCGCGAAGGTCATCCAGTCGGAGACGGGCAAACCCCTCACCGAGGCCTACGCGTTCGATGTCCTGACCTCACTCACGGTCATCGACCACTACATTCATCATGCCCGCGAGTATCTGCGCGTCAGACATGGCTCGGCCTGGCCATTCGTCACGACGAAAGGCTGGACCGAGTATCACCCCCACGGCGTCGCAGCGGTGATCTCGCCGTGGAACTATCCCTTCTTCCTCCCGATGATCTCAACGGTGACGGCCCTCGCCGCAGGATGCTCGGTCGTCTTGAAGCCATCAGAGGTGACCCCCCTGAGCGGAGAACTGTTCGTCGACCTCGCAGACCGGGCAGGGTTGCCCGAGGGACTCGTTCAGGTCATCCACGGAGCGGGCGATACGGGCGCGGCCCTCGTGGAGTCCGGAGTGGACGTCGTCGCGTTCACCGGATCGACCAGAGTGGGCAAGATGATCGCGGCGGTGGCGGCCGAGCAGATGATGCCGGTCGTGCTCGAACTGGGCGGTGTCGACGCCATGGTCGTGCTCGAAGACGCCAATATCACTCATGCCGCAAGGGCTGCCGTGTGGGGCGGAATGACCAACGCCGGCCAGATGTGCACGTCCGTTGAACGTGTCTACGCGGTCGAACCGATCTACGACGCGTTCCTCGCAGAGGTCACAAAGCAGATCGACAGAATCGCCGTCGGCACCAACGACAATCGCGACATTGGCCCGATCATCTTTGAACCCCAGCTCGCCATCATCGAAGCTCACGTCTCCGACGCCGTGGAGAAGGGAGCTTCCGTGATTCGGGGAGGCAGACGCGCGGACACACCGACCGGCATCTACTACGAGCCGACACTGCTTACGGGCGTCGACCCTGGCATGCGAGTCATGCAGGAGGAGACATTCGGTCCTGTGCTTCCCGTCGTGCGTGTGGCCGACGAAGCCGAGGCGCTCTCAATGGCCAATGGCTCCTCCTACGGACTCCATGGGTCTGTCTGGTCCAAGGACAGGAAGCGGGCGAAACGTTTCGCCTCCCGCATGGAGACGGGCACTGTTGCCATCAACGATGTCGCCGTCAACTTCGTGGTTCCCACGGTGTCCTTCGCAGGGATCAAGGACTCGGGGCAGGGTGGGGTGTTCGGACCAGAAGGGATCAAGGCATTCTGCCATCCGCTGAGCATCACCGAGGCGAGAGCGCCCTGGCCAACGACGCAACTGCTGGGGGCCTGGTATCCCCGTCGCCGAGGGATGCGGTACTGGAAGGCCCTCGCGAACCTGCTGTTCCGGAGATGAACCCCTGAACCCTGGGCTCAGGGGTGCGCTCAGAGTACCTACGAGCCCTGGGTTCGCCAGGATGGGGCCGAGTGGAGGTGTTCGAGAATCGCCTCATCCATGATGTCGCGCTCGGTGTCGAGCAGCGCGTTGTGGCGGGAGTGCTCGAGCCACAGGATCCGCTTGCGGGATGATCCGAGCCTGCGGGCGAGGATGTCGGCGCTCTCGGGTCGCACCGTCTCGTCGGCACGTGACTGAATGATCAACGCCGGTGCCTGCACGCGATCGAGATGCCGCAGTGCCTGACGTTTCAAGTGCAACAGCTCCGATGCGGCACGCAGCGAAAACCCGTCATATTGGATGAAGTACCTGGCCGCTTCACCGGGCGGAGGCTGTTCGGGTTCCTTCCAGGAGTGGAACCGCTCCACATGCTTGAGAATATGCACGAGCGGGTCGCGGCGGTCCCAGAGTTTCACCGGCGTGTCGATCGTCGTGAGGGATGCGATCTCGTCCTGTCTCGCGAGCAGCAGGGAGATCAGCCCACCCATCGAGAGACCGACCAGATGGACGTGCCCAAACCCCCGCAGTGCCTCCAGGCCATCCTGGGCGCTCTGCACCCAGTCGCGGCGCGTCGTCTGATCCATCTCCTCCAGGCTCGTGCCATGGCCGGCGAGAAGGGGCGCATGCACGGTGTAGCCACGCTCGTTGAGGAACTGGCCCATCATGCGAAAGTGCGCCGGCGTACCGGTGAATCCGTGCAGGAGCAGCGCTCCTTCACCATTGGTCCCTTCAAAGAGGAACGGCGCGGCGAGAGGATCGAGAAGCTGCACGGTGGCAAGCCTAGAACCGCCGACCCGTCTGATCTCGATATCCTGCGGGGATGAGCACCCTTGCCGACACAGTCGAACGTGGAAGCCCCGACGAGCTACTGCGTGTCGTCGACCACCTCTGCAAAGACGAATCCTGGAACGACCTCGTCGAGCTGAAGGACCGCTGTCTGCACGCCCTGGACATGGGGAAGCAACTCTGGGCGGTTGCAGAGCACATCGATTACCGCCTCGCTCTCGAAGCACCGGGTCGCTGGGCCGGTCCCGTCGTCGTGGTGGGAGCCGGGAAGTTCACGATCGGCCCCCTCGCCGAGGTCGCTGCATCGGCCCACACCTGGGACGAACTCGAGCCGTACCTGTCCGAAGGACCCGCCAGGTCGGTCGTTGCCCAGGAACGAGCTGTCCGGGGCGAAGACCTCCGCGGCGCCATCGATGACACGTTGCTCGAGATCCCACTGCGACTCGAACCCTGGGAGCCTTCGTACCCGGTAGCCACCTATCACCACCGCAGCGCCGAGTTCCCGCCACCCGACCTGCCCGCAATGGCCGAGATCGCGCTCCCTCCCGCCTCCGATCCCTTCGACGACCCGGATTCCCTCGAAGCGCTCGGAGCGCTCACGACCCCGTGGACCGAAGAGTCCAACGGGCGGTGCGACACGATCGCCGTCCAAGGGACCGCACCGATGGCCCTGGCCGCTCTCGGACTTCGAAGGGCCCGAATCGCCGAGATCACTCCCAAGCTCGGACTCGGCACGATGGCTTGGGCCGCAGCGAGCGGTGGAGCGCATGGTCGCAGGCGGGGAGCTGCGGCCGGGCGTCTCGCTGCGTGGTGGACGATTGCAACGTTGACGGACACCGAGTGGCCCTCCGACCCGACGCTCCTCGGAGAGCATGCGCGACGCTTGCACTGGTACGCGTGGTCCGATCTGTTTCCTCCCACCGGCTGGACCCTTCATCTCGCCGTCGAGGATCCCGACGAGGGACTCGCCTGGGCGATCGCCGCAATCGACGCAACCTGAGTCTGCCCCAGTTTCTGCGACTCTCCAGGGGCCGCTATCGTGTTGCCGACATGGTGTCGGCAACACGCTCCTCAACGCGATGGTTCGCCCTCGCGACCCTCGCCATGGGGGTCGCCATGATCATCGTGGATGTGACCGTCATCAATGTCGCCCTGCCCACGATCATCGAGGAACTCGGCATCCACCTTGCGGAAGCCGAATGGATCAACACGATCTACGTTCTCGTCTTTGCCTCGTTGTTGACCACCGCCGGTCGTCTCGGCGATCTCGAAGGCCGCCGCAAGCTGTTTCGAGTCGGCATCACGACGTTTGTCCTGGCCAGCATGCTCGCCGGCCTTTCGCCCAGCGGGGGCTGGCTGATCGGGGCACGGTTCCTCCAGGGGATCGGGGGCGCACTGACACTGCCGGCTGCCCTGTCGATGGTCAACGCAACGTTTCGCGGCCGGGAACGGGGCATTGCGTTCGGCGTGTGGGGATCGGTGATCGGTGGAATGGCCGCGCTTGGTCCACTCTTGGGCGGATGGCTCACAACGAGCTATTCCTGGCGGTTGGCCTTCTACATCAATGTTCCGATCGGTGTGATGGTGTGGATCGGGACGATCCTCTGGGTGAGCGAAAGCCGCGACGAACACGCCATCAGGGCGTTCGACATCAAGGGCGTGGTCCTGATCGGAACCGGGCTGGCGGCCCTCGTGTTCGGTTTGATCGAAGGACCGCGCCACGGATGGCTACATCCGACGCAGCCGTTCGAGATCGCTGGACTCGACTGGCCGGGCCACGCACTGTCCCCGGTACCCATCGCTTTCGCCGTGGCCGTGGTGATGCTCTTCGGATTCGTCATTCACGAATCGAGTGAGCAGCGTCGTGGAGACCGAGGCCTCATCGATACCGCCCTGTTTCGCCTGCGGAGCTTTCGCTACGGCAATCTCGTGGCGGCGACCCGCAGCTTTGGCGAATTCGGACTCGTCTTCGTCCTCCCGCTGTTCATGGCAGGCGTGCTCGGCTACAGCGCATTTCACATCGGGCTCACCCTCCTCCCCCTGGCGATCGGAGCATTCGTCGGAGGACCGCTGGCCGCGTACGTCGCCGTCCGAATCGGTCCACGAAGAGCGGTCTCGATCGGGATGCTCCTCGAGGCGGGAGCGGTGGTTGTGGCTTCCCTTCAGCTCCGTCCGGGAGTCCATGGGCTCGCGTTGGCTCCTGCGCTGTTCGTCTACGGCCTCGGCGTCGGCGTCGCGGCCGCACAACTCACCAACGTCATCCTCGCCGATGTTCCCAAATCCAAGTCCGGTCAGGCTTCGGGGATACAGTCGACGTCGCGTCAGGTCGGCTCCGCACTCGGCATTGCGCTGCTCGGCACCGTGCTCGCCGTGTCACTCGGATCCCTCGCCAAAGCCGGACTCGCGTCGGTTCCCCAGGTTCCCGAGCAAGCCCAGATCGTGATCGCCGACGGGTTCAGGGAGTCGGCGGGACAGATGTTGGTGGGGCTGAGGCAGCGCCCGGACGCGGCGCCGCTGGTCCCCATCCTCGAGGAGGCGCTCTCGGACTCGGCTCGACGATCCGGTCTCGCCGGTGCGCTGATCATCTTCATCGGCTTCCTGATGAGCTGGCTGCTGCCGGAGACCCGGCAAGAGGAGTCCCGCGTCCGGGAACAGGCGAGGGGGTAGGGGACAGTTGTCCAGACGCCCGCCATGGCCGGATCAACCGGAAGCGGGCTGCTCAGTATCCGCTCTGCAGGCGACGCATCAGACCGAGCACGGCTCGTATGGAGAACAATGCGTCACGACGCGAGACCAGCGCAGACGCCGGGGACAGTACCGCGTGGCGCATGCCGGCGTCTGCGAGTTCCCTGATGCCTCCGAGGACGTGTTCGGGAGTCCCCCACAACATCGCACCCTCGAGCACCGATCTCGGGACGGACGCCATGGCGACGTCGAGTTCGTCGGCGGTGAGGTGCTGGGGAACGAGGTCGATGAATCCACGAAACGCGTCGCCAAAGGGATGTTGCGCACCGTGCGTTCGCCAGAGCGACGCGGGAGCCATCAACGCCAGGTACCGGAGCGGCCGACTGTCCAGCAGGGAGCGCGCATGTTCTTCGCTTCGACCAAGCACGACAATGAGCTGTGCACTCGGTGTGATGGCGTCCGGATCGCGCCCGGCGGCCTCGGCAGAAGTCCGGATCGTTGCCAGTCTCGCGCCGTAGTCGTCCGGTGTCATCGGGACGCTCGGATACCAGCCGTCGCCGTAGGTTCCCACCAGCCGGAGCATCTTCGGACCGTGGGCTCCGATCCAGATCTCGGGAACGCCGCCCCGGCCGGGCCGTATGTCCATCACGGCGCCGTCGAGTCGGTAATGCTTCCCGGGAAAATCAAATGGGCCTCGCGACCGGAAGCACAGTCGAATGATCTGCAGCGCTTCTTCGAGGTGACCGACCGGCTGCTCGAAGGAGATTCCGTACGGCTCGAGGTTTTCTCGCTCCCCCGCGCCGATCCCCAGGATCGGGGGCCGTTTCGTCAGGTGTGACAGTGACAGGAACGTCTGGGCGATCAACACGGGATGCCGTCGCAAAGCTTCGGTCACACCGACTCCGAGGCGAACGTTCCCCGCCCGGGAAGCGAGATGGCCGAGGAGGACCTGATAGTCGAAGTACTCGTGCGGACTCGACCCCGGACGCGCCGTCCAGGTCAGGTCCCGATTCCAGATCTGTTGCGGAAAGAACCCGAGGAAATGGTCGACGGTCCAGGCCGAATGCAGGTGCATCACCCTCGCCAGACGCAACAGTGTACGAGGCCGCCAGACAGGTGGGGACGTGCCCAACCCGAGGCCGACGGCGACGCGAGGATGTGTCATCGGTCGGCGCTATCGCCGCTCTCACCGGATATGAGCTTCTCGATCGAAGAGCGTATCTCCTCGGGGATCGCGCATGCCTTGCGGACCGTACGATCGATGTGCACTCCGACGAGCTCGCTGGTTGCGGCTATCTCGCCGGTTTCGAGGTTGGTCATCTCATGTTCGAAACGGGCCTTCCGCTCATGAACTTCGAGGAATCTCGACCGGATCACGATCAGGTCGCCGGAGACGAGTTCGCTGCGGTACGAGGTGGTCGACTGGACGGCCGCCATTCCGCGGTCCTGAGTCCGCAGGTAGGCGCCTGTGAACCCGACACTCGAGAAGAGGTGCCATGTGGCCCGATCGAACATGGCCGTGTAGTACATGACATTGAGGTGGCCCATGTGATCACACTGCCACGGGTAGACGACGTCGCGATGAGTTTCGATCCACTGCATGTACGAGACGCTAGCGCTCGCGGCACCCGACGTCCGATCCCCGGTGCCTCGGCCGGTCAGGAGACGGAAATCCGCATGTCGCGGGACACGGGTCATGCGCGAGGCCGTGAGGCCCGAACGACTGCCGCCGTGTGCGCTATTCGTGTCCGAGTGCCTCTTCGGCCGCGTCGAGCGTCTGCCCTCCTGCGAGAACGGGCGAGAAGAGATCGCCGAACCGTTGCAGGCGGTCCCAGATCGTGGCGATCGTGAAATCTCCCGGCTGCACGTCGTCGACTTCTTCCCACAGGATGGGGGTCGACACGGGGGCGCCGGGGCGGGGTCGCACCGAGTACACCGAGGCGATCGTCTTTCCCGGAGCGTTCTGGTTGTGGTCGATGAACACCCTCGGCCCTCGTTTGGAGACATGCCACTCCATCGTGATGTCGTCGGGGTTTGCCGACACCAGCAGCCGACCGACCGTCCCGACGAACGTGCGCACCCGCCGATAGTCGTGCACCGGGTCGAGTGGAACGTGGATGTGCAGACCGGTGGCGCCAGATGTCTTCAGATACCCGACGAGACCGAGACGATCGAGCATGGCCTTCACCTGTTCGGCGACGGTGACCACCTGCGCCCACGTGGCACCTTCGGAAGGATCGAGATCGAAGACGGCGAAGTCCGGGCGACCTTCGTTGTCCAGACGGTTGAGCCACGGGTGGATCTCGATACAGCCTATCGAAGCGAGCCACATCAGGGACTCACGATCCGGCGCGGTGACGAACTCGATGGGCTCCCCACGGTGCTTCGAATGGATGGGCGCGAGTTGGAGCCAGTCGGGTCGGTGATCGGGTGCCTGCTTCTCGTAGAACCACTCCCCCTCGCTGCCGTCGGGGTAGCGGGCCATGACGACGGCCCGCCCTGCGAGATGAGGCAACAACGTCAAGGCGACGGAGGCGTAGTACTGGATGAGGTCCCCCTTCGTGTATCCGTCGGGGAAGAAGGGCTTGTCGATGTTGGAAAGCACGAGGGGGTGCGCGAGTCCGAGTGGAGCAAAGCCGGATCCGGACGGTGTGACATGGATCGGACCCGGCAGCTCGACGCGGCCCGACCCGAGCCGCCTGGTGTGATCGAACGGTTCCGGTCTCCCCATGACCTGCTCCAGCTCTTGTGCCATCGCTTCGGTGCTCTCGGGATCGCGGGCTTCTGAGATGACGATCAGTCCGATGTCCGCCTCCTGTGCGGCCGCCACGAGATTGGTGATGCGCAGGGTTCCTTCTCCGTACGGAAGGTGACGGATCTCTCCCTTGTCTCCGAACCGGATCTCTGAGAACTGGCACTGCAGCGGGTCGATCATCCATCCGGGGAAATGCTCCCGGAGAACACCGAGGACCTCTCGGAACCCGTCCTTGGTCGCCAGAGCGCCCTGGCCGATGGCGTGCAGATGCGCCCAGTCGACGTAGGGACGAACGAATGAGAACTCCGAGACCAGCAAGGCAATCTCCTCCAGGGTCCCGAAAGCGCTGCTGCGTCCCGCGGTTTCCAAGCCCAGACCGACGCCGAGATGCTCGACCTTCGGAGCGATCCTCTGGAGACGTTCCGAGACCAACTTCATCAGTGTCTCCTCGTCTCTGCCGTGGCGGTTGCCGAGATGCACGCAGATGATCCGGGCGCCGGCCACGTTGGCGAGCCTCATCGTGTCCTCGATGGCGGACAGCCACAGCGCCGAACGTTCTTCGTCCTCGTCTGTCAGAACGGCGGAGTACGGGGCATGAACCGACAGGCGGATATCGCGCTCGGCCGCGAGGTCACCGAACCGTCGGCAGCGCTGCTCCTTCCAGATGATCTTCTCGACGAAGGCCAATTCGAAGGCCCGGTGGCCTTCGGCGGCGAGCCCGTCGAGGAACGCTGCGTCGTCTTCGTCTGGCGGGAGTCCCGAGTAGCCGAACCGGATCATGATCCGAGACTATCGGTGCCACCACCGGCTCACGGTCAGTATTCCTCCGGCACGAACGTCTGCTCGCTGAGCGGCGGCCTGATGTAGCCGATGTCGGATTGACGGGGTGGGAGCTCGATCTGGCCGGGAGTGAGGTCCTCATAGGGAATGAGGCTGAGCAGATGCGTGATCGTGTTGAGCCGGGCGCGCCTCTTGTCGTCGGCGTTGACCACGTACCAGGGGGCCTGCTTGATGTCGGTGTGATTGAACATCACGTCTTTGGCGATCGAATACTCGCTCCAGCGGGCCCGCGATTCGAGATCCATCGGGCTCAGCTTCCAGCGCTTGGTTGGCGTCTCCATGCGGTTCTGGAAGCGGCGCTCCTGCTCCTCGTCGCTCACCGAGAACCAGTACTTGATCAGGATGATGCCGGCACGCACCAGCATGCGTTCGAATTCGGGGCATGTCCGCAGGAACTCGCGATACTGATCCTCGGTGCAAAACCCCATCACGCGCTCGACGAGGGCCCGGTTGTACCAGCTCCGGTCGAACAGCACCATCTCTCCGGCGGCAGGCAGGCGTGCGACGTATCGCTGGAACCACCATTGGGTCTTCTCACGATCGGTCGGAGTGCCCAGCGCCTCGATACGGCAGATGCGGGGATTGAGTGGTTCGGCGATCCGTTTGATCACCCCGCCCTTGCCGGCTGCGTCCCTGCCCTCGAACACGACGACGACTTTCACGCCCTCGGCCTTGATCCACTCCTGAAGCTTGACGAGTTCGATCTGCAGCCTCGCGAGCTCGCCCTCGTAGAGCTTCTTGGGCAGCTTCGGTTTCCTCTGTCGAGCCTCGTCACCGCCGAGACGCTGCCGGCTGAGGACCGGATGATCGATCCTTTGCTGCGTTGCGGACTCCTGGGTGCCGTCGTCACTCATCGCCCAATCGAGCCTAGTGAACAGGCCACAAGCGTGACGGCCGGGTCGTCGACCCGGCCGTCACCCGTCGATACGATCAGACCCTGGACTTCAGGTCTCGAATCTCGTCCTGCAGCCCTTTGACGACCGCCTCGAGGTCGGCCACGTAGGTCCGCGTATCCTCTTCTTCGACTTCGGGGTCGTCTTCGGCCCACGGGCCATGCTCCCACGCGCCGCGACAATCGCCATGCCAGTGACCATGGGGACCGGAGCCGAAGGCCATGAAGCGCCCGTGTCCCATCCCGGGACCGTACCCACAACACATGCGGGGGCCACCGAAGCGTCTCATCCGTCTGTATCTCATTGTGTGTCTCCTTTCCAGACCTGGAGCAGTCGCTCCAAGGCCTCACGCATCTCCTCGACACCTCGCATCCAGATCTCGAGGACCTCCCGACCGGCCGGTGTGATCGTGTATACGCGTCTGGGTCGCGTCGCACCCGTCTCCCAAGTCGAGGTGAGCAGCCCTTGGGATTCCTGGCGGCGCAGTGCTCTGTAGACAGCCCCGACGTCGGGGACGTCGAGACCGAGATCCTCCCGGATCGCCTCGATGAGCGGGTACCCGTGGGAAGTACCCCTCGATATGAGCAGGAGCAGCCCCGCATCGAGAAGCCTGCCACCCCGGGGGCCCGGTCCGTGGCCATGCCCCGGATGTCCATGATGAGGTCCACGTCGCATTACATGCACACTATATATGTTAATCGCATCTATGTCCAGTCTGCATGTTTCCTGTGGCACGTACTCGTTCCGCACTCGTTACACATGTGCCTACCGACATGACGCGGTCACACGATCGGTAAGACAGCGCGTGCAGCGGTGCCTCGGGACTCCTCGACTGCCAACGGTGAGGCCAACGATCGCCTGCACGAGAC
>BDSU01000022.1 GCA_002897675.1 bacterium BMS3Abin02
CCGACGCCTACCGCGAGATGGACGTCTTTGCGATGCCGGCCCGCTCGCGTTGGGCAGGCCTCGAAGTCGAAGGTCTCGGACTCGTCTACCTGGAGGCGGCGGCAAGCGGACTTCCTGTCATAGCGGGCAGCAGTGGGGGAGCACCGGAGACCGTCGACGATGGACGGACCGGCTTCGTCGTGGCGAACCGTCCGGAGTTGGTGTCGGCCCTGCGAGCACTCCATGCGGATCCCGATCTCGCGGCAGGCATGGGTTCCGCCGGCCGTGCCAGGGTGGTCGAGCTCTTCACGTGGCCCGCCGTGGCGGCCCGCATCGACGCGCAACTCCGGGAGGCTGGAGATGAGTGAAGCCCTGGTGCTCGCGTCGGGGTCACCGCGACGGCACGAGCTGCTCACGATGGCCGGTGTCCTGCACATCGTCGATGTTCCAGAGATCGATGAGACCGCGTTGCCTGGTGAGCCGCCGGACGCCTATGTCGCGCGCCTCGCCCGAGCCAAAGCACGTGCCGTGGCTTCTCGCCACCCGGAGCGCTGGACGCTCGGCGCGGACACGGTCGTCGTTGTCGACGGCCGTATCGTCGGCAAACCGCGTGACACCGTCGAGGCCGAGTCGATGCTCGAGATGTTGGCCGGGAGACGGCACGAGGTGATCACGGCCGTAGCGCTCGTTCGCGGAGCCCGGATAGAGGAGCGATCGAGTATCACTGCCGTGTGGATGAGACCGTTCGATCGGGAAACCGTTCGCTCCTATGTGGCTACCGGCGAGCCGATGGACAAAGCCGGCGCCTATGCGGCCCAGGGCGTCGGGGCGATCCTGATCGATCACATGGACGGGGACTTCTTCACGGTCATGGGGCTCCCCCTCACCGCGGTGATCGAGATGCTGCGATCCGTCGGGTTCGGGGCCATGTGAGGGTGCCGATCCCAGGATCGGGTCGACGGCGTCGGGGGAGCGCTCATGGGGCCTCCCGGCCGGCGACGCTGCGGAGGTGTCGAAGCGGTAGCATCGGGGCCAATGGGTTTTGACTACGACGTGTTGGTGATCGGCTCCGGCTTCGGCGGCAGCGTGAGCGCGCTACGGCTCACGGAGAAGGGCTATCGGGTCGGCGTCCTCGAGGCAGGGAGACGTTGGGACGAGACGACGTTGCCGAAATCGAGTTGGAACCTGCGCCGGTTTCTCTGGTTCCCGCGTCTGGGGATGAGAGGAATCCAGCGCATCACGCTCCTGAAGGACGTCATGGCGGTCTCCGGCGCGGGTGTCGGCGGGGGTTCACTCGTGTGGGCCAACGTCTGCTATGAGCCGCACAAGGAGGCCTTCTCCGACCCGCAATGGGACGGGATCACCGACTGGAAGCAGGAGCTCGCGCCGTTCTATGACCAGGCCCGGCGCATGCTCGGTGTGCAGACCAACCCGGTCGAGACACCTGCCGACCGGGTCATGCAAGAAGTCGCCCGAAAGCTCGGTGTCGAAGACACCTGCGAGCCGACCCCTGTGGCCGTGTACTTCGGCGAGAGTGGCATCAGCGTGCCCGACCCCCTCTTTGGCGGTGCCGGTCCCGATCGAACCGGGTGCGTTCTGTGTGGCGGCTGTATGACGGGGTGTCGCCACAATGCAAAGAATCGGCTCGACAAGACGTATCTCTATCTGGCGGAACGGAACGGAGCACAGATCCACGCCGAACATCAGGTTGTCGACGTCGTGCCGCTCGACGCCGGCGGATATCGTGTGGTGACTGAGCGTCCGGGTGCCTGGCTGCGACGCCACCGCCGATCGTTCAGTGCGGAGCAGGTCGTGTTCTCCGCCGGAGCACTCGGAACGGCCCGGTTGCTGCTCAGGCTTCGTGACGACGGTCGCCTCGAGCGGCTGTCACCGCGCCTGGGCCGGCAGTTGCGCACCAATTCGGAAGCTCTGGTGGGTGCTTCCGCCCGCACGGTCGATGTGGACTATTCGAAAGGGGTGGCGATCACGTCGTCGTTTCAGCCCGACGCGCACACACACATCGAACCTGTCCGCTACGAGAAGGGCAGTAACGCGATGGGGCTGCTGTCGGTGATGATGGTCGATGGTGGCGGCAGAGTGCCGCGTTGGCTGCGTTTCCTCGGGTCGGCCATCTTGCACCCGCTCCGACTGCTTCGTTCGTTGTCCGTTCGTCACTGGTCGGAGCGGACGATCATCCTGCTCGTCATGCAGAGTTTCGACAACAGCCTGCGGCTGCGTCGTGGGCGATTCGGTCGTCTCACGACCGATCAGGAGAGCGGAAAACCGAACCCGACGTTCATTCCGGTTGCGAACGAGGCGGCGCGGATCGCCGCCGACGTAATGGGCGGTGATCCGGGGAGCAGCATCAACGAGGTGCTGTTGGACATCCCGCTGACGGCACACGCCATCGGTGGAGCGTCCATCGGGGCCACTCCGGAGCGCGGCGTCATCGACCCCTACCAGCGGGTGTTCGGCTACGACGGGCTACACATCGTGGACGGCTCCGCGATCACGGCGAATCTGGGTGTCAACCCGTCACTGACGATCGCGGCGATGAGTGAACGGGCGATGTCGTTCTGGCCGAACCGTGGAGAGGAGGATCCCCGGCCCCCCGTCGGGGATCCCTACGAGCGGCTGGAGCCGGTCGCTCCGCGCCATCCGAGTGTTCCGGGCGACGCACCGGCCGCCCTCTTCTATTCCCAGCCCTTCTCGTGACGCTCCAAGGGAATCAACGTCGTCAAGCGTCACGAGAACGGTCAATCGTCGAGTACCACGTCCGAGTAGCGGGCTCGCACGCTTCGTTTGTCGAACTTGCCGGTCCCGGTCTTGGGGAGCTCGTCCACGAAATCGATCCTGTCCGGGACCCACCACTTCGCGACCTTGGTGCGCAGGAACTCGGTGAGTTCCTGCGCGCTCACGTCGGCACCCGGGCGCTTGACGACGACCGCGAGAGGCCGCTCCTGCCAGCGGACGTGCCGCACACCGACGACGGCGGCTTCAGAGACCGCCGGATGCGCCATGAGGGCGCGTTCCAGATCGAGTGACGAGATCCACTCTCCACCGGACTTGATCACGTCCTTGGCGCGATCGGTGATGCGAATATATCCCTCGGGCTCGATCTTGCACACATCGCCCGTCCGCAGCCATCCGTCCTCGAAGGACTCGTCGCTCCTCGGATCTCGAATGTACTCGGCGGCGATCCACGGTCCTCGAATGAGGAGTTCGCCGAACGCCTTGCCGTCGTGGGGGAGCGACGTCCCCTCATCGTCGACGATCTTGGCCTGCAGCCCCGGGACCAGCATCCCGGCGGTCTCCAAGAAGTCGAGTTGGCGTTCGAAGTCCCAGTCCTCCATCCCCGGCTTGAGTTGCGACACCGAGGCGATCGGGTTGGTCTCGGTCATCCCCCAACCCTGCACGATGGTGATCCCCCGGGCCTCATGAAACCACTTGATCATCGCCCTGGGAACGGCGGAACCACCGACGAGGAACCCCCGGATGCTCGAGGTGTCGGCCTCCGGGTGCTCCATCAGGTACTGCTGGATACCGACCCAGACTGTGGGGACACCGGCGGAGAACGTGACCTTCTCGTTTTCGAAGAGCGACACGATGCCCTTGGGAGAGAGATCAGGTCCGGGATAGGTGATCTTGCAGCCACGCATGACTGCCTGGAACGGGTACCCCCACGCCGCCGCATGGAACATCGGAACGACCGGGAGGATGTTGTCGACGGCCGCGATGGGATAGTTGGCGACGTTGGAGATCGTGTGCAGGTAGGTGGACCGCTGTGTGTAGGCGACACCCTTCGGATTCCCGGTCGTGCCCGACGAGTAGCAGTACATCATCGGGGATCGCTCATCGAGGATCGGCCACACACCCCACGGCTCCGCATCCGCGATCAGGTCTTCATACGCGATCGCGTTCGGAAGCGAGGTCTCGCCGACGGAATCGCCCATGATGATGTAGCGCTCGACCGTGTCGAGCTGCTCGGCGAAACGCTCGACGAGCGGGACGAGGTTCGGGTCGACGAAGATCACCCTGTCGCCGCCGTGATTGACGATGAAGGCAAGCTGCTCGGGGAACAGGCGAATATTGAGCGTGTGCGCCACCCGGCCGGTGTTGGCGGTTGCCCAATAGAGCTCGTGGTGGCGCTGATTGTTCCAGGCGAACGTTCCCGCGACATCCCCGACTCCGAGCCCGAGCGTCGTTGAGAGCGCAGTTGCGAGCTTGCGGACCCTCAGGTCCGTTTCGGCGTACGTGTGTCGCCGAATCGACAGGTCGGCCTCCACGGAAACGATCTGCTGTTCGGGGAACACCGCTACCGCCTGGTCGTAGAGCGTTGAGAGAAGGAGTGGAAAATCGTCCATCATGTGCGGCATGGAGCCCTCCTGTGGCGTCGACCTCTCGACGCTAGTACTTCAGCGCGTTGTGTGGTCCGCGAACCGGGCCCCTTCCGGGAGCCGGCCGATCAGCCTCCGACTTGCCCCTTGGCTTCCTCGAGAGCCTTCTCGATATCGGCGCGAAGCTGTGACGGGAGGTTCGGCTCGGCCAGGACCTGTTCGAGCAGGGGGATTGCCGACTCGGGGTCTTCGAGCCCGTAGAGATCGACGATGCCCAGGAACAGTGTGGCTTCCAGGTTGGTGGGGTCCCTCTTCAATGCCTGGTCGATGTACTGCACGGCGGCCTCGTTCTGGCCCGTCACATAGGCGAGCCATCCGACCCGGCCGAGAGTGTGGCTTGCCTCCGCGTCCGTCGGATCCTTGTCCAACACCGCGAGGTACTGATTGAGGGCGTTCGAGAAATCGTTTGCCTCGAAGTACTGGTCGGCCAGTGCGATCCGCATCTCGATGATGTCGGGGTTGGCCGCTACGGCAGCCTCCATCTGTTGAATCTCCGGGTTGCTCGAATTGGTCAAGGGTGCTGCGCCGGAGATCGGTGGTGCCGTTTGTGTCGAGGAGATGACGAGCACCAACACGACGGTGAATGCAGCAACGAGGATTCCCGCGCCGACGAGGATACGCTTGGTGGACCGCCCCTGCTCAGGAGCTTCGACGGGGGTCTCTTCCGTGGCGCTCGGTTCTGTCGGAAGTTCGTTCAGCTGTGCCTCAGCTTCCGCCAGGTCCTGCTCGTAGCGGGCTCGCAATTCCTGGGCGGTCGCCTCGTCGATCTCGCCTACGTCGACCTGATCGGCGAGCTCCTGGATGTCTCTGGCGATGAGATCGCGGCGTTCGGTCAGACGAGCTCTGAGGTTGCCGGTCGAGGAAGTCACGACACTCCCTTCCGCCGGGAACGCATCTTCGACAGGATGAGGGCCACCCCGGCGATGAGCGCTACGAGCGGCAGCAGCCAGACCAACAGAGTCTTTCCCGAGAACGGAGGGTCGACGAGGATCGCAGTGTTGTAGCGATCCTCGAAGTACTGGATGATCTGATCGTCGGTCCATCCGGCCGCAACCTTCTCCCGGGTGATCTCCATCATCGTCTGGGCGGTCTTCGACGGTGATTCGGCGATCGTGACTCCCTGACACACGGGGCACTTGATGCGCTGACCAAGGCTGTCGACCCGATCTTCCGGTGTCGGGTCACCTGCGATCAGGCCGGCGACGACGATCGCTGCGAGCGCCACTGTGATGACACCGGCGATGATCTGTCTTGCGCGGTTGGACATTGACACTCCACACTCGGAGGAAGCAGGAAGGATACCAGAGGCTCAGGGGGTGGATTCCGAGAGTGGAGAGGAAGCGTCTACGCTGCGCGCCGTGGATCGCCCGCTCGGAATCGTTCTGTTGCTTGCCCTTCCTGCGTCCGGAAAGTCCGAGATTCGCCGGTATCTGGCGTCGCTGCCACCCCATGTGGCACGCTCGGATTTCAACCTCGGTCCCACGATCCAGATCGATGATTACCCGTACGTGCATCTCATGCGGCGGATCTCCCAGGAACAGGTCCGACTCGGGTCGGCACCTGCGTTCTTCGCCGACGACACTCAGCCGTTTCTCGACGATCGGGATTGGGGGACACTCACGGTGCTTCTCGACGAGGACTATCAGGCGCTGAAGCGAGAGACCCGGGAGTGTATCGACGATCCTGCTCGCCGGCTTCTCGATCGCCTCGATCGTGCCCGAGCGGCGGCAGGGGCGCCGGCCCCCTTCGATGACCTCGACTCGCGAGCAGCGCTCGAGGCCGCCATCGCGAAGGATGCGGCGGAAGTTGTCGCAGCGCTTCCCTCCGGGCCTCTCGAGGAAGGCGAGACGGTCGTCATGGAGTTCGCCCGGGGCGGACCCCGCGGGTCGGTCATGCCCCTTCCACCGCCCTTCGGATACCGCTACGCACTGTCGATGTTGTCGCCGGAGATACTCTCTCGGGCAGCGATTCTCTACGTGTGGGTCAGTCCAGAGGAGAGCCGGCGCAAGAACCGGGAACGGGCACGTCCGGGTGCCGACGGTTCGATCCTGCACCACGGGGTCCCGGAGGCGGTGATGGAGGCGGAGTATGGCGTCGATGACATGGCATGGCTGCTCGAGTCATCGGACATTCCCGGCACGGTCACGGTGAACGCACATGGCCGCGTGTTTCACCTTCCTGCCGCGCGATTCGACAACCGGGTGGATCGAACCTCGTTCTTGCGCGCAGACCCGGGGCGGTGGCCCCCGAATGAGATTCGGGCCGTACATGAGGAGTTGCAGCGTGCGTTTCGTTCGTTGCAGGAATCACGGGAGGCGTTGGACGAATCCGGCGACGTGGGCGGGGATCGCTAGCCGGGGATTCGAGGGTTCAGGAGGGCCCGCGGTCAGCCGGGTCGGGATGACGCCCGTCCACACCGGCCATTCTTCCACCGATGTCGGTGCTCCCGACCGGGCCTTCAGAGACGCCTCACTCAGCGGGATCGAGACGACCGCGGTCGCGCCAACTTCCTGGTCGGTCATCGGGCGCAGATGAGGAAGCCGTCCGGGAATGAGGTGTTCGACGATCGCGTCGAGCACAGCTCGCTTCTCCTGAGGATCCGTGATCTCGGTGGCCTTTCCGAACACGACCACCGACCGATAGTTGAGCGAGTGATGAAACGCAGAGGATTCGAGCACGAGACCGTCGAGCAGGGCTACCGAAATGGACACGTCGGCACCGGACCGCAAGGCCTTCATCATCCTGCTCGCCGGTGAACCGTGGAGGTACAGCCGGTCGTCGATACGCGCGTACGTCGAAGGGATCACGACGGGGCCGCCGTCCATGAAGCCCACGTGACAGATCATCGCCTCGTCCAGGAGCGCTGTGATTTCGGCGGGGTCGAAGCTCCCGCGTTCCGGATGACGGTGCAAGGTGGTGCGGTCGGTCGGCATGCGCCGGAGCTTAGGGGACGATCGAACCGATCACAGGTGTGGGTGTTCCAGCCGACGACACCCACGACCGCAGGCCTGCCGCCAGAAGATGACGACGACGCCGAGCAGCGCGGAGGTCACAACTGCGGACCGCTCACTCCTCGCGCACCTCAGGCCAGGAGGTGCGCGGGTCCGGCAAGTCCGGATCGATGCCGTATCTGGCGATGGCATCGGCGACGACTTCGGGCTGAATCACACCCTCTGTCTCGAGGGAGGACAGCACTGCGACGACGACGTGCCCGGTGTCGGTCTCGAAGAAGCGTCGCAGCGCCTCGCGGGTATCGCTGCGCCCGTATCCGTCGGTACCCAGCGGGATGAAACGGCGAGGCGCCCAGCGAGCGATCTGATCGGGGACCGCCTTCAGGAAGTCCGTCACGGCAACGATCGGACCGTGGGCGTCGTTGAGGAGACTCGTAACAAGCGGTATCCGAGGCTCACTTCCCGGGTGCAGGCGGTTCCAGCGCTCGGAGGAGAGCGCCTCTTCACGGAGGCGCTTGTAGGAGGTTGCGCTCCACAGTTCCACCCCGACGTCGTAGTGCTCGGCCAGCTCGCGCCGGGCCTCTCGCGCTGCCGTGTGAGCCGTTCCCGAGAAGAGGAGGGTCGCCTCGAGCGACGGCCCTTCGGGCGCCGGCGCCCATCGGTAGAGACCGTCGATGATGCCTTGTTCGACGCCTGCAGGCTTTGGCGGTTGGGTGTAGTTCTCGTTGTAGATGGTGATGTAGTAGAAGACGTCCTCTCCGTCACTGCCGTACATGCGCTCGATGCCCCGTTCGATGATCGTCGCCAGTTCATAGGCGAACGCCGGGTCGTACACTTCGCAGGAGGGGACGGTCGAGGCGAGCAGGAGGCTGTGCCCGTCCTGATGCTGCAAACCCTCGCCGAGCAACGTCGTGCGTCCCGCGGTTGCTCCCATGAGGAACCCTCGGGCGCGGGCGTCGGCCGCCGCCCACATGAAGTCGCCGATGCGCTGGAAGCCGAACATGGAGTAGAAGGTGTAGAACGGCACCATCGGCACACCCCGGTGCGCATACGCCGTTGCCGCAGCGGTCCAGGAGGCGATCGCTCCCGCCTCGGTGATTCCTTCTTCGAGGATCTGGCCGTCGGTGGCCTCCTCGTAGGAAAGGAGGAGCCCGGCGTCGACGGGGACGTAGCGCTGTCCGTGCGGCGCGTAGATCTTCAACTCCTTGAACAGCGAATCCATCCCGAATGTGCGGCCTTCGTCGGGGATGATCGGAACGACTCTGGGACCGAACGTCTCGTGGCGAGCCAGGTTGCGGAGCAGTCGGGTGAACGCCATCGTCGTCGAGAATGCCTGAGTGCTCGAACCCGCGTCGAATTCGGAGAACGGGTCCGGTCCCGGCAGCTCGATCGGTCTGCGGATTCTGACTCTTCGTTTGGGGACGGAACCGCCGAGGGTCTTTCGGCGCTCCATCAGGTACTCGTACTCGGGGGTGCCCACATCCGGCCGGTAGTACGGCGGTTCCCTGTGTTCGGTCAGCATCTCGTCGGGGATCTCTTCCTGCAGGTGGAGGCGGTCCCGCAGCCCGATCAGCTCACGGCCGGTGAGCTTCTTGATCTGATGAGTCGCGTTGCGGGCCTCCACGGACGGACCGAGAGTCCAGCCTTTGATCGTCTTGGCGATGATCGCCGTCGGGCGGCCCTCATGCTCGACCGCTGCCCGGTAGGCCGCGTAGATCTTGTGGTAGTCGTGTCCGCCGCGAGGGAGTTTGCGCAGTTGATCGTCACTGAGATGCTCGACGAGTTTGCGCAGGCGCAGGTCGGGACCGAAGAACTTGTCCCTGATGTACTCTCCGGACTCGACGGCGTACTTCTGATACTCCCCGTCGAGGGTGCTGTTCATCCTGTTGACGAGCACGCCGTCGACATCCCTTGCGAGCAACTCGTCCCAACCGGATCCCCAGATCACTTTGATGACGTTCCAGCCGGCGCCTCGAAGCATGGCTTCCAGTTCCTGAATGATCTTCCCGTTGCCCCGCACCGGTCCATCGAGGCGCTGAAGATTGGCGTTGATGACCCACGTGAGGTTGTCGAGACCTTCGCGTGCCGCGATGCTCACTCCGGCAAGCGCTTCGGGCTCGTCCATCTCCCCGTCGCCGAGGAACGCCCAGACACGTGATTGTGACGTGTCATCGATGTGGCGATTGTGGAGATAGCGGTTGAAACGGGCGAGATAGACCGAGTTGAGGGGACCTAGTCCCATCGAGACGGTCGGGAATTCCCAGAAGTTCGGCATCAACCGAGGGTGTGGGTACGAGGAGATTCCCCGGCCACCGACCTCGAGCCTGAAGTGGTCGAGCTGGTCTTCGGTCAGGCGGCGTTCGAGGAAGGCACGGGCATAGATGCCCGGCGCGGCGTGACCCTGGATGAAAACCTGGTCGCCGGAGGATCCATCGTCCTTCCCGCGGAAGAAATGGTTGAAGCCGACCTCGTAGAGGGCGGCCGACGAGGCGAACGTGGACAGGTGCCCTCCGATTCCCTCCGCTGCATGGTTGGCACGCACGACCATGACGGCGGCGTTCCAGCGGATGAACCTGCGGATCCGCTTTTCGAGAGCGTCGTCTCCGGGGAACCACGCCTGTTCCTCGGCCGGGATCGTATTGACGTAGGGCGTGTTGATCGTGGCAGGGATCCCCACCTGCTGCTCCCTGGCGCGCAGCAACATGCGAGACAACAGATACCGTGCCCTGGTCTTGCCTTCGACGGCGATGAGTTGGTCGAGCGAGTCGAGCCATTCTTGGGTCTCGGTGGGGTCGGTGTCGGGGAGCTGCTGCACGAAGCGGTCGATATTCACGAAGGTCTCTCTGGCCGGTCGATGCAGAGAGTATCGAAGCACGAGGCCTAAGCAGAGTCGGGCGGCGCAGCGGCTCTTCCGGGCGTAGACTCGATTGGCATGCAGGACACCCATGCAGACAAGTCCTTTTGGCTCGCCACCTACGGCCCCTACACGCCAAACGATCCGGTGAGCGAATCCGTGGATGTCGACGTGGCCGTCGTCGGGGGCGGCTTCACCGGGCTCTCGACCGCCTACAACCTGCGGCTGCTCGAACCGACACTACGAGTCGCGGTCCTGGAAGCCGAGGTGATCGGTTACGGGGCAAGCGGTCGGAACGGCGGCTTCTCCATGACGCTCTTCGGTCTCGAACCGGCCGTCACGAAGTTTCGCTTCGGGGTCCAACGGACCGTGGAGGCCCATCGATACATGGAGCGGGCGGTCGACTACGTCGACGACTTGATCCGCAGCCGGAACCTTCAATCCGACTACTGGTTCCCGGGCTTTCTGCGCGTGGCGACCACTCGCGCCTACGTCAAGCGCATCCAGCACGACATGAAGTTGCTGACCGACATGGGCATCACCGGCCTCGAGTGGTGGGACGCCGATCGGGTGCGGGAGCAGGTCGATTCCCCCCTGTTCCTCGGCGCTTGGTGGGAACCGCGTTCGGGGCTCTTGAATCCGGCCAAGCACGTGCGGGAGTTGAAGAGGATCGCCCAGGAGGCCGGTGCGGCGATCTATGAGCACAGTCCGGTTCAGCAGATCGATCGGGGTGATCACTTCAGGCTCGAAACTCCGGGGGGAACGGTCACTGCGGATCGAGTCGTGCTGGCCACCAATGCCTACTCGCATCTGCTACCGGAGTTGCGCCGCTCCCAGGTGCCTGCCTTCACACATATGGTCGTCACCGAACCGCTCTCCGACGAGCAGTTGGGGGCCATCGGATGGTCGAACCGGCAGGGCATCGAGGATGCTCGCAACCTCGTGCACTACTTCAGGCTCACCGCCGACAACCGCCTGGCGATGGGAGGGAGTGACGTATCACTCACATATGGGATCGACATGGACCGCGATCTCAACGAGCGGGTGTTCCAACGCCTCGAGACCGACGTCGTCGAGATTTTCCCCTCCCTTTCAGGGGTGCGGTTCACGGATCGATGGGGTGGACCGGTGTCGGTGCCGGTCGACATGGCGCCGGCCATCGGCTTCTTGGGGGACCGGAGGGTCGTGTACTCGATCGGCTGTGTCGGGCATGGCGTGTCGCTGTCCCAACTCAACGGAAAGACGATTGCCGATCTGGTGCTCGAGCGTGACACGGACCTGACGAACGTCTGGTTCGTGGGGCGCCGGCTGATTCCTTGGCCTCCGGAACCGCTCCGGTTCGCCCTATCGGCAGGTATCCGAGGCTATCTGCGGGGTGAGGACTGGGTCCACGAGCGCCCGCTGCGCGCGGGGCGCTGAAGCAGGGCCGGTACACTCGCCCGATGGGCAGACTTCCCGTGTTCGAGGACGTGCAGGCCGCCGCGGATCGCATCGCCGTGTTCGTGCACCGCACCCCGATCATGACCTCGGCGACGCTCGACCGCGATCTTGGCGCGTCGGTGTTCTTCAAGTGTGAGAACCTCCAGAAGATCGGCGCCTTCAAAGCCAGGGGGGCCGTGAATGCGGTCCTCTCTCTCGACGAGGACACCGCCGCCCGCGGAGTGGTGACCCACTCGTCGGGGAACCATGGGCAGGCGCTCGCCTACGCGGCGTCGATCCGGAAGATCCCCTGTGCGGTCGTCATGCCGGATACGGCTCCGCGGATCAAGGTCGACGCGGTGCGCGGCTACGGGGCCGACGTGGTGTTCTGTGCACAGTCCGAGCGGGAGGCCACCGCGGAACAGGTGTGTGCCGAGCGGGGAGCGACGATCGTCCACCCATTCAACGACCCGGTGGTGATCGCCGGCCAGGGCACTGCGGCACTGGAGCTGGTGGCCCAGGTCGAGGGTCTGGATCTCCTCGTGGCGCCGATCGGAGGGGGAGGTCTGCTGTCGGGAACGACGCTGGTGGCCGAAGCGCTCCTCCCGTCGGCCCCGGTGGTGGGGGCCGAGCCCGAGATGGTCGATGATGCGTACCGGTCGCTGATCAGCGGGTTTCTCCAGCCAAGGGTGTCCCGAGCGACGACGATCGCGGACGGGTTGATCACCGGGATGGGGGAGTTGGCCTTCGAGATCCTGCGGGAGCGCAAGGTCGAGATCGTGACCGTGTCCGAGGAGCAGATCGTCGTCGCGGCGCGATTCTTCGCAGAGAGGATGAAGCTGGTCGTCGAGCCGTCGGGGGCGACGAGCCTGGCGGCCATTCGGGCGATGGGAGGGCGCGTCGCCGGCCTGCGGGTCGGCGTGATCGTCTCCGGAGGAAACACCGACTTCTCCTGGCTACAGCGTTGAACCCTGGGCTCGTAGGTGCCCTGTGGGTACCTACGAGCCCAGGGTTCAGGGATACGATGAGGCGATCGCCTCGAGCGTTCGAGGACTATGGTGCCTCGCCATGGACATTGATGCGCTTCGCGCCGACACGCCCGGATGCTTCGACGTCGTTCACTTCAACAACGCCGGCACTTCGCTACCTCCGCGGCCGGTCATTGACGCGCAGATCTCCTGGATCAACCAGGAGGCCCACACCGGCGGGTACGAGATGGCAGAAGACCTCCAGGAGCAGGTCGCCGGCGTCTACGGCTCCCTTGCCAGACTCATCGGAGCCGACCCGAGCGAGATCGCATTGATGGAGAATGCCACCGTCGCCTGGTGGCAGGCGTTCCACAGCCTCGATCTGCAGGGCAAGACGGTGCTCACATCCGAGGTCGACTACGGGGCGAACTTCATCAGCTACCTCCAGGCTGCTCGGCGCGACGATGTGGAAACGGTCGTCGTTCCCTCGGACGAATCTGGCCAGATCTCCCTCGAGGAACTCGAGAAGCGTCTCGACGAACGAGTCGGACTGCTCGCCGTGTCTCACATGCCCACCAACGGAGGACTTGTGAACCCCGCAGCAGAGATCGGGGCAATGGCCCGCGAGGCGGGCGTTCCGTTCCTTCTCGATGCGTGCCAAACGGTCGGCCAGATGCCGATCGACGTCGACGCCATCGGGTGCAGTTTCCTCTCGGCCACCGGTCGCAAGTATCTTCGGGGGCCGCGGGGCACCGGTTTCCTGTATGCGCGCTCGTCGTTCCTGGAGGCCAACGAACCGTTGATGCTCGATCATTTCGGTGCCTCGTGGGTCGAACCCGAGCGGTATGTTCTTCGTCCCGACGCCCGTCGGTACGAGACGTGGGAATCGAATCACGCGATCAAAGCCGGGTTGGGGGTCGCAGCCGAGTATGCGATGTCCGTCGGACTCGAGTCGATTGCCGGGCGAGTCTTCGCCCTTGCGGCGGAACTGCGGGACAAGCTCACCGGGATCGGGGCAACTACGTACGACCTCGGTCGGGTGAAAGGGGGGATCGTCACCTTCTCGGTGCCCGGGGTGGATGCGGCAGCCGTGAAGCGGGAGCTTCGTGCGCAGTCGATCAATACGTCGCTGGTCGATCCTGCCTCCACGCTCATCGACGCCAAGCGCCGGCACCTTCCGGAGATGGTTCGCGCGTCGGTGCACTACTACAACACGAGTGGGGAGATCGACACACTGATCGCCGCGCTCGAGCCGTGGTCCACCCGTTCTCGTGACGGTTGACCGGAATAGTCCCACCCAACTGTCACGAGAACGGGTGGAATGGTGGGGGGACCTCTAAACTGACGCGGGAAGGAGGTGCGCATGCATCGAGATCGGCTCACCCGCCCGCTCGTCCGGGAAGATGGGGCTCTTCGACCGGCATCGTGGGACGAGGCGCTCGACAGAGCAGCCGGCGGCATCCAATCCGTCACCAGGCAGTACGGCCCGGGAGCGTTCGGGGTGATGAGCTGCTCCAAAGGCACCAACGAGATGAACTATCTCGCACAGAAGCTCGCCCGTGTCGCCGTTGGAACCAACACGATCGACTCGTGTAACCGTACCTGACACGCTCCCAGTGTCGTCGGTCTGGCGACAGTATTCGGAGCAGGTGGTGGAACGAGTTCCTACAAGGAAGCTGAGGACACCGGTCTCATCGTCCTGTGGGGTTCCAACGCGCGCGATGCACACCCGATCTTCTTTCATCATGTCCTCAAGGGGATCCGCCGCGGTGCGAAGCTGATCGTCGTCGATCCCAGACGCAGCTCATCCGCGGCGTTCGCCGATCTCTGGCTCGGCCTCGACGTTGGATCCGACATCGCCCTGGCCAACGCAGTCGGGCGCGAGATCATCACGGCCGGCTTGCACAACCGCGAGTTCGTCGAACGTGCCACGAGTGGCTTCGACGACTACCGAGCCGCCGTCGATGCATGGACGCTGGACCGAGCGGCCGAAGTCACCGGCGTCCCTGCAGATGCCATCCAGGAGTTCGCCCACGCCTACGCCCTCGCGTCGACGGCCCAACTGTGTTGGACCCTCGGGATCACCGAACACCACTGCGGGACCGACAACGTCTTCTCACTGATCAACCTGGCGTTGCTCACCGGACACATCGGTCGATGGGGATCCGGCCTGGTCCCCTTGCGGGGTCAGAACAACGTTCAGGGAGGAGCCGACATGGGTGCGCTTCCGAACAAGCTTCCCGGCTTCAAGGACGTGTCCGACGACGTGGAGCGGGCCCGGTTCGAGGCAGCGTACGGCACGCAGCTGCCGGCCGAACCCGGATGGCACATCTCGCAGATGTTCGACGCGATGGAACGCAATGACCTCAGGTCCGTGTACATCATCGGTGAGAATCCGGCGCAGTCCGAAGCCGACGCGACGAGGGTACGCGGGCTCCTCGCCGGCCTCGATCATCTCGTCGTGCAAGACATGTTCCTCACCAAGACGGCAGGGTTCGCCGACGTCGTCTTGCCCGCGGCGGCAGGCTGGGCCGAGACTGACGGAACCTTCACCTCGTCGGAGCGTCGGGTGCAGCTCGTGCGGAGAGCCCTGGACCCGCCGGGCGAGGCGAAAGACGACCTTGTGATCATCGCCGACCTTGCCGCACGCCTCGGCCACGACTGGGGCCATCCGACTGCAGAGGAACTGTGGGATGAGCTGCGTGGGCTCTCGGCGATCCATGCGGGAATGAGCTATGAGCGTCTGGCATCCCACGGTGGCCTTCAATGGCCGTGCCGAGACGAGGACGATCCCGGCCGGCCATTCCTTCACGGTCGCCTCTGGGACGATCCGGTGACCGGCTCCAGGGCACCGTTCACGCCCGTCGAGTGGATTCCCCCCGTCGACGAGCTCAGCGAGGAGTATCCCATCAGGCTGACCACGGGGCGCCGACTCGATTCCTACAACACCGGTGTGCAGTCCGGCCGGTACTCGTCGCCGAAACGATGGGGTGAGAGCATCGATCTCTCACCGGAGGATGCTGCCACTCTCGGGCTTGCCGATGGCGATCTGGCACGCGTTACGTCGAGACGCGGATCTGTCGAGGCGCCCGTGCGGACCGATCCAGACCTGAGACCCGGCCTGGCGTTCATGACGTTCCATTTCCCCGACCAGGTGGACACGAATGTGCTCACGTTGGATGCCTGGGATCCCAAGTCGGGAACGTCTGAATACAAGGCGACGGCGGTCAGGATCGAAGGGCTTGGAGAGTCTTCATGAGTGTGATCGGCGATGCAGAACGTGCGGCGATCGATGCCGTGCTCGGCTCGGTGGCACTCGGTTGGGATGCATCGGCGCGAGCCGCAACCGGTGGCCGCGTCGCTCGCGGCGGTGCCGCGCTGAAAGCTCGACGCCACCTGCTCCTTCCTGCGCTGCAGGCCGTCCAGCAAGCCGCTGGATGGATCACGCCCGAGGCTCTCGACTATCTCGATCAGCGGCTCGACGTGTCGCCCGCGGAATCGTTTGGGGTCGCAACGTTCTACGACTTGCTGGACACCGCTCCGGGGCCCGACACGACGGTCAGGGTCTGCGACGACATCGCCTGTGCGGGCAGCGCCCGGCTGATTGCCGACTCGAGGGCCTGCTACGGCGATGACGTCAGGATCGAACCGGTGTCGTGTCTCGGGCACTGCGCCCACGGCTCCGCGGCACTGGTCGGCGTGACCGGCCGGCAGGATGTGACGGTTGCCCCCGCTTCGCTCGAGGGCATCAACGCTGCGATCGGCGGCGAAACAGCACGTGTCGCGGTTGACCGTATCGGTGGACGGTTGGCCCTCCTGTCGAGAGTCGGTGTCGTCGATCCCTCCAGCCTCGACGACTACCGCAACCATGGTGGCTACGCGGCACTGGACAAAGCCATGGGGATGGGCCCTGCCGCGGTGATCGGGGAGATCGACCTGTCCCTGTTGCGGGGCAGGGGTGGGGCTTCGTTTCCGACGGGTCGGAAATGGGCGGCGGCGGCCCATTCGGAGGCCACACCCAAGTACGTCATCTGCAACGCCGACGAGTCCGAACCGGGGACGTTCAAAGACCGGGTCATTCTGGAGAACGACCCGTTCGCCATCGTGGAAGCCCTCACGATTGCAGGTTTCGCCGTGGGCGCATCGCTAGGTTTCATCTACGTGCGCGGCGAGTATCCGGTGGCCGCGGAGCGCGTCGAGAACGCAGTGTCGCTGGCACGAGAGGCAGGCCTGCTCGGTCCTTCGGTCATGGGAACCGGCTTTGGTTTCGACATCGACGTCCGGTGTGGCTCCGGCGCCTACATCTGTGGAGAGGAGACCGCCCTCTTCAACTCGATCGAGGGTTTCCGCGGCGAGCCACGAGCGAAGCCCCCGTTTCCGACAGACGCGGGACTGTTCGGCAAGCCGACGGTGATCAACAATGTCGAGACGCTCGCCAACGTTCTGACAATCGTCTCCGAAGGAGGCAAAGCGTACGCCGCGTCGGGTCGCGACGGATCCACCGGAACGAAACTGTTCCCGGTCTCCGGGAGCGTTGGCAGGCCTGGCCTCTACGAAGCGCCGTGTTGCGCTTCACTCGGCGAGATCATCGAGTTGGCGGGCGGGGTGATCGGAACCTTTCGCGCCGCTCTGGTCGGGGGCGCCGCCGGAGTCTTCATGGGCCCCGAGCGGTTGGACGACACGATGTCGTTCGAGCACCTCGCGACCCTCGGTGAATCGTATGGGGCCGGTGCGATCGTCGTATTCGATGAAACGGCGGATCTCGATGCCGTCGTGCGGCGAATCGCGGACTTTTTCCGCCAAGAATCATGCGGACAGTGTGCACCGTGCCGGATCGGGACCGTCGCTCAGCGGGAGGCACTTGGCCGTCTCCTCGACGGTGACAACTCCCAGCGTGAGATTCTCACCGATGTGGACAGGGTCATGACGGACGCTTCCCTCTGCGGCCTGGGGCGGACCGCGGCGTCGGCGATCCGTTCGGCGCTGCGACTCGGGCTGATCGGAGGTGCGCAATGAGGATCACGATCGACGGCCGGCCGCTCGACGTCGCCGATGGAACGACGATCCTCGAGGCATGCCGCGAAGAGGACATCGAGATACCGACTCTCTGCTTCCTGGAGACGCTCGAGCCCGCCAATGCGTGCCGGCTCTGTGTGGTGGAGGTCGAAGGCTCGGCCTCCCTCGTCCCGTCGTGTTCTCGAGAGGCGGTTGAAGGGATGGTCATCAGCACGGATTCGGAGCGGGTGCGGCACAGCCGACGCATGGTGCTCGAGTTGCTCGCGGCGACCTCCGACCTTTCCAACGCCGGCCTCGACAGAATGATCGAGTCCTATGGAGCGAAGCCGGATCGACTGCACCTGACCGCAGCCGGTCGGGAGCCTGAAATCGACAACAGCCTCTACATGCGGGATCTCGACCGGTGCGTCCTTTGTTTTCGCTGCGTCGACGTGTGCGGCGAGCAGGCCCAGAACACGTTTGCCATCACCGTGGCGGGACGTGGGGGAACCGCCTACATCGCCACCGAGTTCGACGTCCCGTTGCCCGACTCCGCCTGCGTGTTCTGTGGGAATTGTGTGGCGATCTGCCCGACCGGTGCGCTGACCTCGCTCGCCGAATTCGAGATGCGCAGACAGGGAACCTGGGACGAGGCACTTCAGCAGATCACCCTGACGGTGTGCCCGTTCTGTGGTGTGGGCTGCAACCTCGAGTTGTACGTTCAGGACAATCGGATCGTCAAGGTGACGTCTCCCCTGAACCACGATGTCACGAGTGGGAACCTGTGCATCAAAGGAAGGTACGGGTTCGAGCACGTGGAGTGACCCGCCAGGTTCTTCCTTCCCCCTTCAGGGGGAAGTGCCGAGTCTTCGAGGCGATGGGGGTGTGGGCGTCGGAGTCTTGTTCTCTACCCCATCGACCTCGGCTCGTTCCTCGCCTCGGCCACTTCCCCTGCGAGGGGAAGGAAAGAGACCCCATCGGCGTCGGTCAGAGCCCCGAGGCCACTTCTTTTCTTTGCTTCCCCCTTCAGGGGGAAGTGCCGAGTCTTCGAGGCGATGGGGGTGTGGGCGTTGGGGGGTTGTTCTCTACCCCATCGGCCTCGGCTCGTTCCTCGCCTCGGCCACTTCCCCTGCGAGGGGAAGGAAAGAGGGCAAGAGTTAGGATTCGGTGCTCCGGTAGGCTGCGCGATGTGAGATCGACTCGGCGCGACATCGTTCGTTTCCAGGATGCGACTCCTCGGCGAGCCGTTGATCGCCTCGTGATCGAAGAGCCGCTCGAACTGAGGATCGCCGACACCCCGATCGCCGTGGTGATGCGCACACCGGGTGACGATGCCGACCTGGCCCTCGGGTTCACGCTCACCGAAGGAGTTCTTCTCGAACCCGACGAGCTCACCGGCGTGACGGAGGTTGGAGAGAATCGCCTTCGCCTCGATCTCGCTCGCGGGGTGCAGGTCGACCCCGAGCAGTTCCGCCGGAACCTCTACACGACATCTTCGTGCGGCGTATGTGGCAAGGCATCGATCGATGCGGTACGCATCGCCGCTTCCGAGGTGGTGACGGAAACCCCGATCACGGCGCGCGTTCTGGGTGAGTTGCCGCACAGGTTGCTGTTCGAGCAGGAGACCTTCTCGGACACCGGAGGACTTCACGCCGCTGCGCTGTTCGACTTCGAGGGCAGGCTCGTCGAAGCGCGTGAGGACATCGGCAGGCACAATGCCGTCGACAAGGTCGTCGGCGCAGTTGCGCGCAGGTCATGGCCCTTCGGCGCGATGGTTCTGTTCGTGTCGGGCAGAATCTCATTCGAGATCGTGCAGAAGGCCGCCGTCGTGGGGATTCCCTGCGTTGCCGGGATCTCGGCAGCATCGTCGCTGGCCGTGGATCTCGCTCGAGAGTTGGGAGTAACGGTTGTCGGATTCGTTCGCGAGGGAGGCTTCAACCTCTACACGGGTTTGGTGGGCTGACGACCGACGGCATCGTTGAACGGAGCCAATGCACGGGAACAGGGACGATTGGAGATGACTGCCATGTGCGGTTGCCGAGGGAGTGAATCATGGACATGCAGCTAGGCGCATATGAGACCGCCGTTCGACAGCGCCTCCGCGCGTGGGACGAATCCGGGTTTGCTCGCCGCTTGTGGGCGAAGGATCCCACACTGTGGTTTGAACGGGAAGAGCCGGAGATCGTCGATCGGCTCGGCTGGCTGACGCTGCCGGACGACATGGCTCCGCGCGTGCCTGAACTCACTGCGTTCGGAGCCGAGGCCCAATCTGAAGGCATTCGTCATGTCGTGCTGCTCGGCATGGGCGGTTCCAGCCTTGCCCCCGAGGTGTTCCAACGGACGTTGGGCAGCAAGCCGGCCTATCCGTCGTTGATCGTTCTCGACTCGACACACCCCGACGCCGTGCGCGCCGTCGACGCCGCCATCGATCCTGCGGAAACTATGTTCGTGGTGTCGTCGAAGTCGGGCACCACGCTGGAGACGCTGTCCGGATTCCGGTATTTCTGGTCACAGACGGCCCGGACTCTCGACCGTCCGGGGCGCCGATTCGTCGCGGTCACCGATCCGGGCAGCCCTCTCGAGGACCTGGCGAAAAGTCGGGTCTTTCGTGCCGTGTTCTCGGCTCCGGCAGACGTCGGAGGACGCTACTCGGCACTCACGATGTTCGGCCTGGTCCCGGCTGCCTTGATCGGGGTGGACCTCGAACGGCTGCTCGACGCTGCCGCAACGATGGCGCATCGGTCAGGACCCGCCGTGACCGCATCCGCCAGTCCCGGTTTGCGGCTGGGGGCGGCGATGGGGGAGTTGGCCCTTGCCGGGAGGGACAAGCTGACCTTCCTGGTTTCCCCGACACTGAGGGCGTTCCCCGACTGGCTGGAACAACTCGTCGCCGAGTCGACCGGGAAGGACGGAAAGGGCATCGTTCCCATCGCCGGTGAGCCGCCGGCCGATCCCGGCGAGTACGGGCAGGATCGGCTCTTCGTCTCCTATCACATCGACGGAGAGCCGGTGCCCGGAACCGATGGCGTCGTCGCTGCCGGACATCCCTTGATCACGATTCCCCTTGCCGGCGTCTATGAGCTCTCGGCCGAGATGTTCCGTGCGGAGATGGCCACCGCAGCGGCAGGCTCGGTGCTCGGCATCCACCCGTTCAATCAACCTGACGTCCAACTTGCCAAGACTCTCGCCCGTGAAGCGATGGAGGCAGAAGAGGGTGCTGCGGAGCCGATCGAAGCGGTCCGACTCGCAGGATCCGATTTCTCCGCCTCCGTCTCCAGGTTCCTCGGCACGGTGGACACCGGCGACTATGTTGCCCTCCAGGCCTATGTGCCGCGCAACGCCGAGAACGAGAGTGTTTTGCAGCGACTCCGAATCGGCTTGCGGGCACGAACCGGCGCTGCGACGACGGTGGGGTTCGGGCCCCGTTTCCTTCACTCGACAGGACAACTCCACAAGGGTGGAGCAAACAACGGGGTGTTCATCCAGATCGTCGATGAACCTTCGTCGGACGTGCCCGTGCCCGAGGTCGACTATTCCTTCGGAAAGATCATCCGTGCCCAGGCCGACGGGGATTACCGTGCGATGCGGGGCCGTGGCCGCCGGGTGCTGCGCATCGACCTGGGCAGAGGGACATTGGCCGAGATGGAGCAGACATGGCCGGCATAACGACCCTCTTCTTCGATGTCGGAGGAGTGCTGCTGACCAACGGGTGGGATCGACGTTCCCGTCTCCATTGCGTGGAAAGCTTCGGTCTGGACTGGGAGGAGTTCCGGGACCGGCACGAATTCGTCGCGGATGCCTTTGAAACAGGTCGCATCACCATCGACGAATACCTCGATCGCACCGTGTTCTATCGCGACAGGACCTTTTCGCGGGAAGCGTTCATCGCCGGCATGCAGGCCGAGTCGAAACCGGTGCCGGGTGCGCTCGAGTTCGTGTCCGGCCTGTCGGACACGTATTTGCTCGCGACCCTCAACAATGAGTCGAAGGAGCTCAACGAGTACCGGATCGAGACCTTCGGGCTGCACGAGATCTTCTCGGTGTTCCTCACGTCCGCGTACCTCGGTGTGAAGAAGCCCGACGAGGCGATCTACCGCCTTGCACTCGACATCACCCATCGGCGGCCTGAAGAGAGCGCGTTCATCGATGACCGGCCGCTCAACATGGAATGCGCCCGTGACCTGGGCTTACACACCATCACCTTTGAAAACGTAGGCCAGCTCGAAGCCGAATTGGCCGCACTTGGCATCAACTGAGAGGAGATCGAAGTGGATATCGGAATGATCGGCCTCGGCAAGATGGGGGCCAACATGGCGGAACGCCTCATCCGGCACGGACACCGGGTCGTCGGATTCGACCTGAGCGCGGATGCCGTGGCTGCACTCGTCGAGCGGGGGGGTGAAGGCGCCGACTCACTCGAGGCGATTGCAGATGCACTTCCCGCCCCGCAGGCGCTGTGGGTGATGGTCCCGTCCGGTCGTCCGGTCGACGCGACGATCGATGCGCTTCTCCCGCACCTGGGGGCCGGGGCGGTGATCGTCGACGGGGGCAACTCGTTCTACAAGGACTCCATGCGTCGAGCCGAACGCTGTGCCGAATCCGGCGTGGAGTTCGTCGATGTCGGCACCTCCGGAGGCGTTTGGGGTCTCGCGGAGGGCTACTCGATGATGGTCGGCGGGTCCGCCGCCGCCGTCGAGCGGTTGCGTCCCGTGTTCGAGTCGCTCGCGCCGACCGCCGAACTCGGCTGGGGCCATGTTGGTTCCGCCGGATCCGGGCACTTCGTCAAGATGGTCCACAACGGTATCGAATACGGTCTCATGCAGGCCTACGCGGAAGGGTTCGCAATCCTGGAAGCCAAGAAGGCATTCGATCTGGACCTGCACCAGATCGCAGAGATCTGGCGGTACGGCTCGGTCATTCGCTCCTGGCTCCTGGATCTGACGGCGACGGCTCTCGGACAGAACCCGACCATGGACGGTATCGCTCCGTTCGTGCCCGACTCCGGTGAGGGCCGCTGGACCGTGTTCGAGGCAATCGATCTCGACGTCGCGGCACCAATCATCGCGGGCTCCCTCTTCCGCAGGTTCCGGTCGAGAGACGAGGAGGGATTCACCGACCGGATGCTGTCGGCGATGCGCAACGCGTTCGGTGGACATGCCATCAAGCCGGAAGACCCCTCGTGAAGCACATCGAATCGCATCTGTTCGTCATCATCGGGGCCACCGGCGATCTGACCAGCCGAAAACTGCTGCCGTCCCTCTACGCGATGATCGCCGACCAGGGACTCGGCGACCGCTGCCGGATTCTCGGCGTTGCCACATCCGAACTCACAGACGAAGCGTTTCGGGAAAGCACGAAAGATGCACTTCGGGCCGCCGGCCACGACGATGAGGACTTCGAAGCCTGGTCCGACAGGGCAGTGCACTACCAGTGCATCCGCCCAGGATATGAAGCGCTCAGGGAGCGCATCGAAGCGCTGGAAGAAGAGTACGGGATGCGCGGCAACCGGGTCTTCTATCTGGCGCTACCGCCTCGCGTATTCCCCACGGCCATCGAGGGCCTGGGCGAGGCAGGTCTGGCCAAGAGTTCCGGCTGGACACGTCTCGTGGTGGAAAAGCCGTTTGGAAGGGATCTCGAAAGCGCGCGCGAGCTCAACGAGCTGGTGCACCGATACTTCGACGAATCCCAGGTGTACCGCATCGATCACTACCTCGGGAAGGAGACCGTCCAGAACCTGCTGGTGCTCCGGTTCGCCAACTCGCTGTTCGAGAGCTCATGGAACCGGGACCGCGTGAAGTCCGTTCAGATCAGCGTCGCAGAGGAGCTCGGTGTGGAACACAGAGCCGGCTACTACGAACATGCCGGAGCACTCCGTGACATGGTGCAGAGCCATCTCACACAGGTCATGACCTTGGTGGCCATGGAGCCGCCGGCTTCGCTGGAAGCAGACTCCATCCGCAACGAGAAAGTGAAGGTCCTCCAGTCGATCCAGCGCATCGACCCGGAGCAGGTCGTGGTCGGCCGCTACGGTCCGGGTACGTCCAACGGTTCTCCTGTTGGCGGTTACCTCGAAGAGGAAGGTGTCGCCGCAGACTCGACCACCGGCACATTCGTGGCGATGAGGGTCGATATCGACAACTGGCGCTGGCAGGGTGTCCCGTTCTACCTTCGCACCGGCAAGCGCCTGCCTCGCCGACTCACCCAGATCGCCATCGAGTTCTATGAACCGCCCGTGTGCCTGTTCGACCGGGAGGGACTCTGCCAGGTCCACTCGAATACGCTCGTCATCACACTGCAGCCCCACGAAGGATTCGAACTGCTCTTCGACGTGAAGGCACCCGAAGAGCGTTTTCGGCTCATAACGCTGCCACTGGACTTCTTCTACGAGGAGGCGTTCGGACCCCTGCCTGCCGCGTACACGACCCTGATCAAGGACCTCCTCTCGGGTGATCAGACCTTGTTCGTTCGTGCCGACGAAGTCGAGGAATCCTGGCGTCTGTTCACTCCTCTCCTCGCTCGAAGCGGCGAACCGGACCCCTATCCGGCAGGCTCATGGGGCCCGGAGGCATCGGAACGACTCCCGGCTCGTGACGGAAACGCCTGGGTGGTGCGCTGAAAACGGCCGCGCTGAACCGAGCCGAGCACTGCAACCATCGAGATACAGCAGATGTCTACGACAGTTCGGCTCTGATCGGTTTCACCAACGCGACGTAGTCTTTGGTCGCCATTCGGATCGTCTCGACGTGGTTGCCCGCGTTGAAGACCATCTCGTCGGCCGTGAACGCTGTGTCCAGGTACACGGACATGTTGTACAGGTTGCCGAATGGCGGCTCTGCTCCGCGTTCGCAATCCGGGCACAGCGGCGCGAACTCGGCCTCTGTGGCAAGACGCACTTCTGCGCCTGCCGCGGCGGCGACCTTGGACAGTCGGACGTGCCGATTGGCCGAGAGTACGGCCATGATCGGTGACGTGCCCGCCATCAGAATCACCGCCTTGGCGAACTCGTCACCGGGGATGTGCTCGACGGCAGCGATCTCCTGTGCCGTGTACGCGGGACGGTGGCGTTCGACATCGAATGCGACGCCGTTGTTGGTGAGGAAGTCACGGACTCGTGCTGCGACTTTCGTCATGGACATCACCCCTGTCCTCCTTTGCCGTATTACTACACCCGCCGTCGGCGGATTCCTAGGGTCGGAGGTCCCGAAATTGCCTTGACGCGCGATCGCTCGACCGGATAGGGTTGGGCAACTCCACCCGGGAGGTGTCATGCGGATGCGAACTTCGACATACGGGCCGACCAGGCCTGGTTCGTCGCGTCCGCGGCCACTCGTTCTCTGACCTCACAGTCCTTCCGAGCCGCCGGACGTTTCCGGAAGGCAAAGGAAATAGCTGTGAACGACATCCATCAGCGTGGGGCGTGTGTAGCGTCCGGCAAGCATGATCTGTTCTTCTCCGAGCGCCCCGCCGACCTGGCAGGTGCCCAGACGGTCTGCGCTCGTTGCCCGGTCCGGCTGCCCTGTCTGCAATCTGCCCTCGAAGAAGGAGTGGAGTGGGGTGTCTGGGGAGGAGTGATCTTCTGGGAGGGCGACCCGTACTACCGGCGCAGGGGCAGGGGCCGTCCACGACGAGAGGACAAGGACCGGCCGCTCACGGCGAGCGTCGGCGAGTTGTGGGAACTCGTTCGGTCTGCATGAGCCGTTGAGCATTCAAAGGGCTCCTGGGAAGCCGGATGGGACCTGCCGGGCAACGCCTGGTCTGCATCTCCCCCCACCGTAGCGGCAAGGCCGGCGCATGCTCGATGGAACCACCTGGGCGGGCGAGCTTCCACTCGAGCTTCAACGCCCGCCCTACGGTCTCGGGTCGACCTGAGGCTGCGATGCGAAGCACGAAACACCAGGTACCGATATCGCTCAGCCGACTCCTAGTCGCTCTTCGGCGCCGAGCCGAGAACGTTGGTGTGCCCTTCCCGGCTCGCTGCGTAGAACACGGAGTAGCGACGCGACGACATCGTGGTGTCACAGCAGGACAGGACGTCCGCCATCAGCCGGCTCGGCAGGCTCGACGTCGCGAACCGTTGCGCGTGCTCTTCGTCTTCGAAGCGGGTCAGCACGAGCACTCGCGAAGGCTTGTCGGCATCGACGAGTACCTGATGCTCGAGGGGTCCAACCGCGTCCGAGAGCGCGGCGCGTTCCCACCGCTGGACGGCACTGGTGAATGGTCCCATCGCACCGGGGAGGATATGGAACTCCGCTACGTGCATGTATTGCATGCAATGAAAGCTAGTAGCTCACGCGAACCTGCGCCGATCCGGCCGGTGCACCGGCGTCCGACCGAGTCTCAAAACGACTATGGAGCAAGCATTTTGCGCAGTCCGGCCGGATTCGCAGGATGGCGCAACTTTGCCAGTGCTTTCGCTTCGATCTGGCGGATGCGCTCTCTGGTCAGATCGAAGCGTCTACCGACCTCGTCGAGCGTGCGGGGGATGCCATCTTCCAGGCCGTATCGCATCGTCAAGATGATCCGCTCGCGCTCTCCGAGTCTGCCGAGGACTACGGCAAGATCCTGTCTACGCATCTCGAGAGCGACGAGTTCGAACGGGGCCGCGGCGTTGGTATCTTCGATGAAGTCTCCGAGAGTGGCTTCGTCCTCTCCGACGGGTTCGAAGATGGAGACGGGCTCGGGTGCGACCCTCAGCGCCTCGATCACTTTGTGGACCTCGAGTCCGGAGTGGTCCGCGATCTCGTCGAGAGTGGGAGCCTGTCCGAGGCGTTTTGTGAGGTGGTTCTCCGCCTGGCGAACCTGGGAGATGGTGTCCATCATGTGTACGGGCACTCGGATCGTGCGGCCCTTGTCGGCGATGGCCCTGGTGATTGCCTGACGTATCCACCAGGTCGCGTACGTCGAGAACTTGAACCCTTTTCGATACTCGAATTTTTCGACCGCACGGATCAACCCGAGGTTGCCTTCCTGGACGAGGTCGAGAAGTCCCAGGGCCGTGTTCGTGTAGTGCTTGGCTATGGAAACGACCAGCCGAAGATTGGCGCTGATGAAGTGCTGGCGCGCCTGCTCTCCTCGCCGAACCAGTGTTATGGCCCTTTCGCGATCGCGGCTGGAGAGATCGGTCTCGAGCGCCGTCGCGGCCTTCTTGCCGCGTTCTATCGTCTTGGCGAGGTCGACCTCTTCCTGCGCGGTGAGCAGGGGGTAGGCGCCGATCTCGTCGAGATATCGGCGGATTGTGTCTTCGCGTCCATCGCGGTCGGCGAGGCGCTTGCTGCCTGCCACGTGTACCTCCCCGGTGCGACGTGATAGTACCTGAGCGTTTCTTCTTCTTACCTACAAGTCGTCGGCCGCCAGAGGCCTGGGCTTGAGCCGGTGGGCGCTGACGGGTTCGAACCGCCGACCCCCTCGGTGTAAACGAGGTGCTCTGCCAGACTGAGCTAAGCGCCCGGGCTGACGGAGATTAGTGCAAGATCGGCGATGGCGAGGCGCCTTCGAGTGCTGTCGGGCTTGTGTACCATCTGCGCCTATGGGAGCCATGAGCGAATTTCGAAGCCTGGCCGATCTGCTGGAGCTTCAGCGGGTCGACTCTGAGATCGATCGTCTTCTGGAACGGCGAGCATCGCTTCCCGAGTTGGAGCACTACAAGAGCGCCCATCTCGAGACGGAAGCGATCCGAAGGAAGCTGTCTGAGAAAGAAACTCTCCTTCGTGAGATCGACCTCGACCTCGACCGGACCAACGGGGAGCTCGAGATGGCAGAGACGAAGATGGGACAGCAGGAACAGCGCCTGTACGCCGGAGGCATGAGCGCCAAAGAGACCGAGAACCTGCGCCTCGATGTGCAGAGCCGGCGAAAGCGCGTACGGGAAACCGAGGACAAGGTTCTCGAACTTCTCCAACTCAAAGAGACGCTCGAGAACGAAGCGGCGGTCATTCGTGATCAACTCGCCGCAGCAGAAGCAGAGGAACAACGCCTGAGCGGGATCATCAAGGAAGCCTGGAAGGGCATAGACGCAGAGTTGGCGCGCCGAGAAGAACGCAAGACGACCGCGATCACGCTGATCCCCCCGGACTTGCTGGAGCTCTATGAGCAGCTACGGGAGCGGAAGGAGGGCGTGGCCATTGGCCGCCTCGATGAGACCGGAGTGTGCGGTGGGTGCCATCTCAAGCTCTCGGCGGCCGAACGACGTCAGGCGCTTGCCGTGGATCCACCCCGCTGTATCCACTGTCGTCGCATCCTCGTCCCGTAGGGTTGTTCGCTCCCCTCGTCGTAGTCACGTATGCGGTATTTCGTACTGCGCCACGAAGCCTCCCAAGGCTGCGGGGCGAGCAAGGCGGCTCAGCCGCAGTAGGTCGTCGAGGTACGCGCCAGGCGTTGCTCGGCGGCCTCTCAGCTCTTCCTGAACAGCTGTAGGGCGGCGGCAAGGACGAGGAGCCCCGCGAAGAGGAACTGGAGTGTTGAGCCGGCCAAACTGAATGCCAGGAGCGCTCCGAGTAGCACGCCGGCGATACTGCCGGCGCCGAGGATGAGAGCGATCGGGATGTCGATTCGATGGGCGCGGTAATGAACGATGGCAGCCGATGCCGCAGTCGGAACGATGGCCACCAGCGATGTTCCTTGCGCGATGTGCTGTTCGAGGCCGAAGATGAGGGCAAGGATCGGTACGTAGACGAGTCCTCCTCCGAGGCCGAGCATCGACATCAGTACTCCTGTTGCCATGCCGAGGAGCACGATCCCGATCATGGCTCCGAGGGTGCCTTCGATGTGGTGGCCGCCGCTGCCCGGACTCAGCCCGCCGAGCGTGAGCCTGACCGCTGCGACGACGGCGACCGACACGAACAGTGCCTTGAGCCATTTCGATGGCACCTTGCCCATGAGAGTTGCCCCGGCGAGCGCTCCGAGAATCGCTCCGCCGGCAAGGAGTCCACCAGCACGCAGATCCGCCGCTCCTCCGTCGAAGAACCGAATCGCTCCCGTGGTGGCCGTCACGACGACCGCAGCAGACGATGTTGCGTGGGCGCGGTGCTGCTCGAAGCCGAGGATGAGAACCAGGCCCGGGACGAAGACGAGACCCCCACCGATGCCGAACAACCCACTGGCAACCCCTGCCGTGATTCCGACGAGTGCTGCCAAGAGGGTTCGCGACATGGTCCATTGAGTGTAGAACCCGGCGCTATCGTCACCCTGATGTTGCGTCTCCTTGCCGTTGTCGCCGTGGCAACGCTCTTGGTCGGTTGCTCACAGCCGCCCGAGGAGCCGACGACGACCACCACCACGCTACCGGGGGCCGGGACGCCGGATGGCGCCCTGCGCGATCTTCTGTCCGCCGTTGTCGTCGGTGATTACTCGAGGGCGAGCGAAGTGACGGATAGTGAGCAGGTGGCCCTGCTCATCGCCTTGGACGGAGCCACGTTGTCCGAGGCGACGGCCATGCTCGAGGACGGGATCCCGGAGGCATCCCTTGCAGCTTTCTGGGCATCGTTCCAGGACACGTACGGGCGCAGTGTTCGAGAAGAACTCGACGACATGTTGGTGGCTGAGGGTCGGACTGTGACTGTGGACGGCGTTGAGTTCGCCAACATCGAAGTGGCGCTACGAAAAGGCAGGGGGCTGGCTCGTTGGATCGCCTACCGAGATGGGAGCGGTCGATGGAGGGTCGACCTCTTCGCAACGTTCGGTCCGACCGTGGCCCTGCCGATGCGTTTGTGGCTCGCGACGCTGCCCGATGACCAAGACGTTCGTGTCGTCAGGAGCGCAATCGCAGATCAAAGGCCAAGCCTTCTCGCCGCTCTCCAGCAACAACCTCTCGGGCCGATCTCCCCGGGTGTGGCCGAACAGATCAGGGGGCTCTTGGTTGATGTGGGGGCAACGGCCCCCTGAAACCCCGAACCCAGGGCTCAGGGATACGCTCAGCGCATCTACGAGCCCAGGGTTCAACGGTAGGTGTCGGAGTCGAAACGAGCGGGCTACTCGAGATACTCCGTGATGCGGTCCTGGGCCGCTTCCATGACCTGGGCGGTGAGTGATCCGAGCGCTCGAGCGATGGCCAGTTCTTCGCCCACGACGGGCATCGAGGGGTCGTCGGGATTACGTCGGGCCTTTCCATAGGACTCGAAGCGATCCCCCTGGAGATCAAGGCGCGCATGGACGGTGGTTTCGGTGGCATCTTCCTCGACGTGAAGGTTCACGTGGAAGCTTCTCTTCATCAGCGGACCCCTTTCACGAGCATCGTGACCGAACGCACACGCCGATGGAAGGGGACAGAAGACCCTACGGGGTGGGCCGACCGGACCTTTGGAGAACGGGGAGTACTTCGCTTCCCAGGAGCGAGATGAGTGCCGGTTGGTCGGTTGAGGTCATCTGGATGGTGACGACATCGGCGGCGAGATCCGTGACGAGTGGCAGATAGGCATCGACGATATCTTCCGCGGAGGCGGCGATCGTGTAGCGGCTCAGGATCTCGTCCCGTGGCAGATCATCTGCCCTGGTTCGCAGAACCTCCGGGTCGACGGCCTCCAGACGTCCCGGAGCGCGAAGCCCACGCCATGCCGACAGCGCCTCCCAAGCTTCGTCGTCGTTGTCGGCGAACACGGCCCAACGGGTCGTCACGAGCGTCGGCGTGGGCCTTCCCTCGGCCTCTGCAACGGCTCGAGCCGGTTGGACGACGCGTTTCAGCGTCGAAGCAGGATCTTTCACCGAAGTGATGACACCTTCGGCCCGGCGGGCGGCGAGAGCGGCCGACTTCGGTCCACCGGCGGCGAGCCAAATCGGAACCTTGCCGATCGGGGGGCTGTAGAGCTTTGCGCGATCGGTCGTGTAGTACTCACCGTCGAACGACAGCTTCTCTCCGTCGAGAAGGCGGCGCATGATCTGGAGTGCCTCGTCCATGCGGGCTGCCCGTTCGGCGTAGTTCGGGAACGAGTATCCGAGCGGGCCCTCATTGATGTTCTCGCCGGTGCCGACACCCAGATGGAAACGGCCGCCAGAGAGTCGGTCGAGCGTCGCTGCAGCCTGCGCCACAACAGCAGGGTGGTACCGCCACAACGGTGTCGTGATGCCGGTGGCGAATCCGAGGCGGTCGGTCACCGCGGCCATCGCGCCGATCGTCGAGAAGGCGAATCCCGCAGCGGAAGTATCGTCAACCCAGGGGTGGAAATGATCGGAGATCATGACGAGGTCGAATCCGGCAACCTCCGCCAGTCGAGCGTGTTCGACGAGTTCCTCGGGTTGCCACTGCTCCTGGCCGCAGAAGTAGGCGAAGCGTGTCATGGCCCAGGAGCGTAGTCCTCGGAGTCGCTGTGCAGCGGCTGCCCCGATCGTCTCTTCGGGTGCCGCCAGGTGTGCGAGATCCGATGTCGGGTCGAGTCTTTCTCTTCTTCGTTTTCGTCCGGACCGTCCTTTGAAACTCGCAGATCACCATGTGGCACACATCTCAACGGTGCCGAGGAGTTCGGTCGGGAAGCCGGCCACCAGCTCTCTCTGTCTCAGCCTCGAGCAGGAGTTGCGACGCTCGCCCCACGATCCTGAAGCCGGATAGGTTGCGATACGGAATACGAAACACGAAGAATCGAGTACAAAGTGCGGAATCCGTCGGCAGGCGAGCGGCGCTACTCGGCATCGACACCGCGACCGTTGCCTGCCGAGGCACTACCATCGGTCGACGTGGGCGATGCACCGGCGATGACGGCGTTTTTTCGGCCAGAAGGTATTGCGCTGATCGGGGCCACCGCCGACGAATCCAAATTGGGCTTTGGGGTGGCCGAGAACCTCCTCGAGGGCGGATACCCTGGATCGGTGCATCTCGTGGGTACGAGGGAGGGGACCCTGTTCTCCAGGCCGATGTACGCATCCGTTACCGAGGTTCCCGATCCGGTCGACCTGGCCATCATTCTCATTCCCGCGCCGGCCGTGCCGCCGGTCCTGGATGCCTGCGGTCGGCGAGGCATACGAGCCGTCGTGATCTCGTCCAGCGGTTTTCGCGAAGTCGGACCTGAGGGAGCTGCACTCGAACAGCGGTGCCTGGAGATCGCGGCCCGATATGACATGCGATTGCTGGGACCCAACTGCATCGGCACGATCGACACCCAGGTCCCACTGGACACGACATTCCTTCCACTTCCGCCTCCGCCGGTTGGGAACATCGCCTTCGTGAGCCAGAGCGGCGCCATCTGCGCCGTGGTGATCGACTGGGCTCGAGGTCAGGGCTTTGGATTCAGTCGCCTCGTCAGCCTCGGCAACGAAGCCGACATCTCCGAGACGGACATTCTCGGCGCATTCACAGGAGATCCGAACACGAAAGTCGTCACGATGTACCTCGAAGGTATCGCCGACGGCCGGCGGTTCGTCGAGGTTGCACGTGCAGTGGACAAGCCTTTGGTTGCGTTCAAGGTGGGGCGGTTCGATGCGGGTCGGGAAGCTGCCTCCAGCCACACCGGTGCCCTCGCAGGCGAGGACGTCGCCTATGAAGCTGCGTTTCGCAGAGCCGGGATCCTTCGCTCCTCGTCAACCGAGGAGATGTTCGACTGGGCTCGCGCCCTTTCGAATCTTCCCCTGCCCGCCGGTCCAGGTGTCGCCGTGCTGACGAATGCAGGCGGTCCCGGGGTAGCAGCATCCGATGCGCTCGAGCTGCACGGCCTGCGCATCGCATCGTTGAGTTCGGAGACGACGATGCTGCTCGAGGATCTGCTGCCGCGTGCCGCGTCGGCCAACAATCCGGTCGACATCCTGGCTTCCGCCTCTCCGGAGCTCTATGCGCGTTGCCTCGAGGTGCTCCTCGAGGACACCGCGGTCGACGCAGTGATGGTCATCCTCCCGCCGCCGCCCCGGTACGCGGCCGAGGACGTGGCCGAAGCGCTCATTCCGGTCATCGAAGGAGGATCGAAACCGGTCGTCGTGGCGTTGATGGGGCACGAACTGATCGGCGAGGCGGCAAACAGGCTGCGGGCCGCCAAGGTGCCCGAGTACCGATTCCCATCGAGAGCTGCGGGTGCTCTGGGTGCCCTCTATCGACATGCTGCCGCCCTCGACCTCGATCAGTCGGTTTGCGCCGTTGCGGAATCGGTCGACGCGACCACTGCCTCCCGTCTGCTGACACACTCGACCGGCTGGCTCGACCCGTCGCGCGTATCGGCACTGTTGGCCGCGTATGGCATTCCGGCGGCTCCGTCGGCACGTGCGGAGAACGCAGCGTCGGCGGCGGTCGCGGCCGACGAGATCGGGTACCCCGTTGTCGTGAAGCTCGACTCACCCGACCTGCCCCACAAGTCGGATGTCGGGGGCGTGCTGCTCGGGCTCTCTGATGCCGACGACGTCAGGGTTGGTGTCGATACGATGCTGACCAGGGTTCGCTCGGCCTACCCCGATGCTCGGATCGACGGGGTGGTCATCCAGGCGATGGTCGGCGATGGTCAGCAGATCGCAATCGGAGTGGTGCGCGATCCTCAGTTCGGTCCGCTCCTGATGTTCGGCTCCGGAGGCGTCGACGTCGAGAACATGGGCGATGTTGCCTTCGCTCTCGCTCCGGTCACCTGCACAGACGTGAACTACCTGCTGGGTCACACTTGGGCGGGTCGGCGACTGAGCGGATCACGGGGACAGGAACGGGTTGATCGCGATGCCGTGATCGACGTGATGGTTCGTCTCGGTGCAATGGTTGTCGCGCATCCTGAGATCGCCGAAGCGGAGATCAACCCTTTGCTTGCGCGTTCCGGCGGGGCCGTCGCACTCGACTGTCGCGTCCGTGTTGGCACCGGCGAGCCCAGAGCGTGCGACAATACAACCTTTGAGGAAGAGCGTGACTGACCGAAACCAGCATCAACCCCGATCGCCATCGGGCTCAAACGACTCTCGAGACTCTGGAGGGCCCCGAGGTCCTGGCGGTTTGCCGCAGCGGCCGAAGCTCTCGCCGTTCTGGTGGATCGTCCTCGTCGGTCTGCTCATTTGGAACGTGTTCTCGTTTCTGGGTTCGGCCCCCAAGAAGGCACCGCTTCCTTACACGGAGTTTCTTCGTCAGGTACGTGCCGACAACGTCGATCGGATACAGATCAAGGGGGATGCGATCGTCGGCAAGCTGGTCCACCCCATCAGCCTCGCCGCGGTGGAAGCGGCAGCGGGTGTCACGACAACCACGGCTGCGAGCACCAAGTCGACGACAACCACAACCAAGGTGGTCCAGTTCACCGAATTCAAGACGACGTTTCCGCAGAGTGTCGGTGACCCCAGACTGTTGCCGCTCTTGGACAAACGTGGGGTCACCGTCGACGTTGAGCCGGCAACCACGACCTGGACCTCGATCCTGATCAACATCTTCCCGTTCGTCCTCTTGATCGGCCTGCTGTGGTGGATGGGCAAGCAGACCATGCAGAGACAGTCCGGAATGTTTGGTTTCGGCAAGAGCAAAGCACGCGAGTACACCACGGAACGACCGGACGCATCCTTTGCCGATGTTGCCGGTGCGGAGGAAGCAAAAGCCGATCTCGAGCAGGTGATCGGATTCCTCAAGGATCCAGAGAAGTTCCATCGGCTTGGTGCACACCTTCCACGTGGCTTCCTGCTCGTCGGGCCTCCGGGCACAGGGAAGACGCTGTTGGCGAAGGCAGTGGCCGGGGAAGCATCGGTGCCGTTCCTGAATATCAGCGCGTCCGAGTTCGTCGAGATGTTCGTGGGCGTAGGTGCCAGCCGGGTACGCGATCTCTTTCAGAAGGCCAAGGACGTCGCACCCTCCATCGTTTTCATCGACGAGTTGGATGCGGTGGCTCGGCGTCGAGGCGCAGGGCTGGGGACCGTGAACGATGAACGCGAGCAGACCCTCAACCAACTTCTCACGGAGATGGACGGATTCGACGAGCGACATAGTGTGATCGTGCTGGCTGCCACGAACCGACCCGATGTGCTGGATCCGGCGCTCTTGCGGCCGGGACGGTTCGATCGTCAGATCGTGGTTCCCTTACCCAACTTGGAGGGCCGCCAAGGGATCCTGGAGATTCACACCAAGAACCTCAACCTGTCTCCCGACGTGGATCTGGCCAGACTGGCCCGGCGGACCATCGGCTTGAGCGGTGCAGACCTTGCCAACATTGCGAACGAGGCAGCGCTGATGGCGGCCGAATCTGGTGCGGAGACGGTGGCGGAGAAGGACTTCGATGCAGCGGTCGACAAGGTCACGCTCGGCGCGGAACGGCACATGCCGATGAGCGAGCACGACCGAAGGCTGGTGGCCTATCACGAGTCCGGTCACACGCTGGTCGCCTGGTACTCGAGCCTGGCAGATCCGGTGGACAAAGTGACGATCATTCCGCATGGATTGGCGCTCGGCGTCACCGAACAGCTTCCCGCCGAGGAGCGTGTCAACTACACCCGGGCGTACCTTCTCACGAGAGTCGCGGTCATGCTCGGAGGCCGCACGTCTGAAGAGTTGGTATTCGAGGATTTCACAACCGGAGCCGAGTCCGACATCGTCCAGGCGACCAAGCTGGCCCGCAGAATGGTGACGAAGTGGGGCATGGGAAGTTTGGGCCCACTCGCGCTAGACGGCGACGAGGATCAGCCATTCCTCGGCTACGAGTTGGCCCAGGGACGCAATGTGAGTGAGGAGACACACGCTCAGATCGACAGGGACATTCGGGGGATCATCGAGGATCAGCACAAGGCGGCCCGTTCGCTGCTCGAACAGCATCGCGAGGTTCTCGATCGCCTCGTCGATGCCCTCATGGACCATGAAACCGTCGAGGATGGTGAGCTTCGGGAAATCCTGGGGTCGCCCGCGTCCGAGATCGCGGCATCCGAAGCGTGAGAGACACTTGGCGCATCTGTCGTCGGTAGGGCGGTCAGGGTGCAGACGATCGGTGCCGAACCTCGATGAGTTCGTCCTCCGGGGCTAGATCGGCCATCGCCTTGGTCACTTCATCTGCTCGCGGGAGAGCCAGACCCGGGCGCGACACCGAGAGAGCGCTTGCAGCGTTGGCGAACCTCGCTGCGTCTCGCCAGCCGGCACCTGCGGCACGGTGCGTCGCGAGCGCTGCGATGAACACGTCACCGGCACCCGTCTCGTCGTTGGGTTCCACCGAGAGCGTCGGGATGCGCATCAGTTCATCACCGTGGCCGAAGAGCACACCGGCGTGGCCGAGCTTGAGAAACACGTTCCTTACTCCCGCATCGAGGAGATCGCGCACGGCGAGCACCGGGCTGAGGAGCGATGTGGAAGTGCGACCGACCAGCAACGTTCCTTCCTGTAGGTCTGGTGTGACGGCTTCCGCCGCGAGCAGGGCAGCCCTCGTGACATTCTCGGGCGGAGCAGGATCGAGGAACAGCCGGACATCGTGTTCGGCGGCCCACGTCGTGAGACGGGCGAGCACATCGGTAGGGACCTCTGCTTGCACAAGGATCACATCGCATGATGCGAGCGCGGGGAGAGCGGTTTGCAGGTCGGACCACGTGAGATACTCATTGGCGCCAGGCACGTAAACCAGTGATTGATGGTGCCCATCGGTGAGGCGGATCGCTACGAATCCGGTGCGAGCACCCTTCGTGGCGAGGACGTGCTCGGCGTCGACGCCGTCTGCGATGACAGATTCTCGGCAATCGTTTCCGAATTCGTCATCTCCGACTCGTCCGACGAGGAGTACCTCCGCACCGAGCACCGCGGCGGCACGAGCCTGGTTGGCACCCTTCCCGCCTGGCTGGGCCAGGTAGTGGCGTGCCTGGAAAGCCGCTTGGCTGCCCCTCTCATGGACATCGAATAGGTGGATGTCCATGTTGAGGCCGCCCACGACACCGATCCGAACGCTCATGCCCCTCCCTCGTGGTGTGCTTCATGTTACGCCCACGGGCTTCGCGGTAGTATTCCCAGATTGTCGCGCGAAGGCGTCACGATGGACTCCAAAGAGGCCACGAAGGCGATCATTGACATGCTGTCGGACCGGTCCGAGAAGCCGCCGGCGTTCCGACTGTGGGACGGTGAGCGCATCGGTCCGGCCGACGCTCCCGTCACGATCGTTCTGCAGCATCCTGGGGCGCTGCGCTCACTGCTGATCCCACCGAGTGACCTGACCGCCGGAGAGGCGTACGTGTACGACGACGTCGATGTCGAAGGCGACATCTTCTCACTGTTGGACTTCGGCTTCGAGTTCGTGGAAGGCAGCCTCGACAAGAGGACGGCGCTGTCGCTCCTTCGTCTGGCACGCAGGCTGCCCAGACAGAACCGGCGCAGAAAGGCGGATCGACCGAGGAAGCAGGGTCGCCTGCATTCGATTCGGCGAGATCGCCAGGACGTCCGCTACCACTACGACGTCGGCAACGACTTCTACCGGCAGTTTCTCGATCCGTTGATGGTCTACTCGAGCGCTGCGTTTCTCGACCCTTCCGAATCGCTCGAAGTGGCACAGCGGCGGAAACTGGACATGATCTGTCACAAGCTCCAACTGTGTTCAGGACAGCGCCTTCTCGACGTCGGTTGTGGCTGGGGCGCGCTCGTGGCCCACGCGGCCCGCAAGTACGGTGTGGAAGCGGTCGGGATCACGCTCTCGTCCCAACAAGCCGCGTGGGCTCGCGATCTGGTCGATCTCCAGGGCCTGAGCGACCGAATCAGGATTCTCGAGCGTGACTACCGGGAAGTCGAAGGGACGTACGACGCCATTGCGTCCGTCGGCATGTTCGAGCACGTTGGCCGCGCCAAGATGCGAACATACTTCGACCATTTGCGGAGCTTGCTCGCCCCGGGTGGTGTCCTTCTCAACCATGGGATCGGGACTCGCGAACGTGACCGTGGCCGGATCAAACCGACATTCGTTTCCACGTATGTCTTTCCCGACGGGGAACTGCTGCCAATCGAGGAAGTCGTCGGTGTTGCCGAGCGATCCGGCTTCGAACTCCGAGACCTCGAGTCGTTGCGCACCAGTTACGCTCTCACGTTGCGTCGATGGGTGGCCAACCTGGAGCGGAACCGGGACGATGCCGTTGCCGCCGCCGACGAGCGGGTCTACCGGATCTGGAGGGCGTTCATGGCAGGATCCGCCCTTTCGTTCGAGAAGGCGAGAATCAGTGTCTACCAGCTCGTGCTTGCAGACCCCGCCCGACCGTGGACCTACGGCAGAGCGTGGGCAATGGCCTCTGACGACGAGGGTTGAGTGGGCACCTCTCCCCAACCCGTTCTTGCGTGAGAGAGCCGCGCTATGGCCAGCTCACGCAAGAACGGAGCAATCGCAGGACGCTAGGAACCCTTGACCAGCGATCCGCCCTTCCACACCTTGACGATGTTCGTGGGGTCCGCGAGGAGGGCGATGTCATCGAGTGGATTGGCGCAAACGGCGATGATGTCGGCGTCGAAGCCTGCTGCGAGGCGACCGGAGTTCGGAGCCTGCGGTCCGAGTGTCGCAGGACCGTTGGCGGTGGCGGTCTCGATGATTTCCAGGGGTGACAGGCCCGCTCGCTCGAGGTAGATGACTTCCTCGCCGTTTGCGCCCCAGGGCACGGCAGAATCCGCACCGCTGGTCGCGATGTCGGTGCCGAGCGCAATCGTGACTCCCACCTCATGCGCCAGTGAGATTGCCTGCATGTGACGGTCTCCGATCTCGACGAGTTTCCGATAGGCGTATTCAGGCATGCCGGATTCTCTTCCTCCGGCGAGGAGACGCTCGACGATGAAGCGGGTCGGAACCAGGATCGCTTCCTGTTCCTTCATCTGTGCAGCGGTTTCCTCGTCGAGGTAGGTGCCGTGCTCGATCGTCGAGACACCGGCATCGAGAGCGGCCTTGATGCCAGGCGTGCCGTGGCAGTGGGCCATGACGACCCGTTCGGCTCGCGCCGCCTCTTCCACGATGGCGCGCAGCTCTTCTGCGCTGAACTGTTGGTGGACAGGGTCGTCGATCTCACTCATGACGCCACCAGACGCACAGACCTTGATGACCTTGGCGTTGCGGCGCAGTTGCTTGCGGGTTGCTTTCAGGCACTCTGCGACTCCATCGCAGATGCTGAGCCAGCCGCCGGAGGTTTCATAGTCGAGCACCCAGTCGAGCGGATAGGAGTGCAGATCACCGTGCCCCCCAGTGGTGCTGAGGATCGATCCGGCGGCGTAGATGTTCGGCCCGACGACCGTGCCTTCGGCGACCGCTCTGGCCAGGAACACGCCGTAGCCACCCGCTTCACGCAGGGACGTGAATCCTGCGCTCAGGGCAGCCTCGGCGTCTCTGGCGGATCGCACACCGGCGAGGACGTGGGGGATTCGCGGGGCCTCGTCGATGTTGGGCGTCGTAAGACCCGTGAAGTGCGTGTGGCAGTCCCACATTCCGGGCATCACAGCGGGAACCCTCGTCACCGTCGCCGATGGTGATGCCGGTGCTTCTTCGATGGAACCCGCATAGGTGATGGTGGTGTGGTCGATGAGCACGCAACCGTCATCGATCGGTGTTCCCCGTCCGGGAATCAGGACATCGGCTTCGATACGTTGCACTGGTCACCTCTTCTTTCGCCCGCAACATACCTGCGATTCTGCATCTCCTCCAACCGCTCTTGCGTGAGTTGGCCCGGGCCATGGGCAGCTAACTCACGCAAGAACGGGGGCAGCACTAGGCGGCCTCCTAAGCTCACCCGATGCAGACAGCAGCTCCCGCGACTCGGATCGGTGCCACGATCGGTGTCGTCTGCATCTCGTTCTCGGCAATCCTCGTGCGAGCGGCGCAGGTCTCGCCTTCCACCGCTGCCTTCTTTCGCGCCATCTATGCCATTCCGTTCCTTGCCGTGCTGTGGTGGTGGGGGCGGGGTCGCGACCATCGTGATGCGGGGTCTCGATGGATCGCTGTGGCGGCCGGCCTCATTCTCGCTCTCGACTTGACCGTCTGGCACCACTCGATTGAGCTGGTCGGCGCGGGTCTCGCGACGGTGCTGGCGAATGCTCAGGTCATCTTCGTCGCCTTGGCGGCCTGGCTGGTGTGGCGAGAGCGTCCATCGACGGCCACATTCTGGATCGGTCCCGCCGTCATCGCGGGGCTGGTCCTCGTGTCGGGCCTTGGTCGTGATGACGCCTATGGATCGAATCCGACGCTCGGGGTGATTCTCGGCGCAGCCACTGGGATGGCGTATGCCGCGTTCCTGATCGTCTTTCGCTCGGCGACGCGTCGCCACGATGCCCCACCGGCCGGTCCGCTTCTCGATGCGACGATCGGGGCGGCTGTTGGTTCGCTTGCACTGGGACTGATGTTCGGAACCGTCTCGTTTGTGCCGACGTGGCCTGCACACGGCTGGCTCGTGCTCCTGGCAATCGTCTCCCAGGTCGTCGGTTGGCTGTTGATCGCCATGGCACTCCCGAAGCTACCGGCGCTGGAGACCTCGGTCCTGTTGCTCATCCAGCCTGTGGCGACGTTGCTGTGGGGCCGGCTGTTCTTTGCGGAGACGATGTCGTGGATCCAGGCCACGGGGGTGGTGATGGTCATCGTTGGGGTGCTGGCGATCTCGGTGCGCGGCGCGACCGTTCAACGCGGCGTCCGGGAAGCCGGTACCCTGCGGCCGAGGAGGACGACATGAAACTCGAGGTCATCACACACGAACCCGCAACAGAGCGCAAGCCCAGACCGCTGCTGTTCGTCCACGGAGCATGGCATGGTGCCTGGTGCTGGAACGAGCACTTCCTTCCCTATTTCGCGGAACATGGGTACGAAGTTCACGCGCCGAGCCTCCGGGGTCACGGCGAGAGTGAGATCGATGGGAGCCTGCGCGTTGCTCGGATGCGTGACTATGTGGCCGACGTCGTGTCCGTCGCCGAGAGCTTGAGTGCCCCTCCGGTGCTCATCGGCCACTCGATGGGTGGGCTCGTCGTGCAGATGTATCTCGAGGACCATTCGGCTGCCGGGGGAGTGCTCCTGGCTTCCGTCCCGATCCGGGGTGTGCTCGGCACGACGCTGCGCATCGCCAAACGCCACCCGGGTGCGTTCCTGAAAGCGAACCTCATCTGGAACCTGTATCCGATCGTCGCCACACCTGAACTCGCCCGGGAGGCCTTCTTCACCGAGAGCATGTCCGACGAGCTGGTCGCTACGTACCACCGGCAGCTCCAGGCCGAGTCCTATCTGGGCTATCTGGACATGATGTTTCGGCTGCCCAAACCTGAGAGGGTAAAAGCACCGATGCTGGTCATGGGAGCCGAGAGAGACGCGATCTTCACTCCGGCGGAGGTTGCCGCGACCGCTGCTGCCTACGGAACGGAACCGGTCATGATGCCCGACATGGGGCACGACATGATGCTCGAATCCGGCTGGCAGGATGTCGCGGACAGGATTCTGAAATGGCTGAGAGACGAATGACCGGTAGCCGAGGCTTATGGGCGCTGATCCAGGAGACAGTTGAAAATAGGGTCCTTTGTCTGCCATTTGGCCTCTAGAAACGGAATGCCGCCGGGCGTACGGTGACATGTGATGGGCAAGCATGTCCATTTGAAAACCAGGAGAGAAGAGGGGTCCTGAGAGACCGCTCTGTTGTCAAGGAGTCTGCGCCCATGAAACGCGAAATCGTCTTCGCGGCAGTGCTCATGACGGCTCTGACACTGGCGGCGTGCACAAACGGGTCGACCTCCACGACTGTGGAGGCTCCGGTGACCACGTCGACAGCGGCACCGACGCCATCCACTACCACTACCGCTACCACTACTACTGCGGTGGCAGCGGTCACACTTCGAACCGACTGTGAGACCTGTCATGCGGATGTTCACGGTACGTGGACCACAGGGTCGCACGCAGATACCCAGGAAGACGTCGCGAGTGAACTCGGCGAGGAGCGTGCCGGTCAGACTCCCGACGATGTCATCCACGGTGATGATCCCGAGAACTGCATCGCATGTCACGCCCCGACCACCGGGGCGACCATGAGTGCCGTTGAAGCCCTCGACATGTTCTTCACGACGACCGATGGTGTGTTCACGAGCGACACGGCCACCAAAGATACGCCGGACTGGCCGGCCGTCACCTGCACTGCCTGTCACGAAGTGGCCGGCGATCACCCTGCAGCGTCCATGCCCACCGTCGCGGCATTCGATGCCACGTCCGGGTCGTACACGGCGGTTGTTGGGACGAGCGCGCTATGCGGACAGTGCCATGGGACGCTCAGGTTTCCCGACACCGACCACGTGACCTACGACGACTGGAAGGCCGGTGTGCATGCGGATACGCAGAGCGATGTGGCCGGTGAGTTGGCCGAGGAGCGTGCCGGGGAGACGCCGGCCGATGTCATCAGCGGTGATGATCCGGAGAACTGCATCGCCTGTCATGGACCGTCGGCGGTTCTCGCCAACGGCGGCATGAGTGAACAGGATGCGTTGGCCTATTTCTTCACGACGGACAACGGCCAATTCGGCGCAGCCACAACGAGTGCGCATCCCGATGAGTGGCCGAGTGTCGGATGCGTGTCTTGCCACAACCCGCACAACCCGCAGCAACCGGCGCTGTTGGATTCATCGACAGGGAAGTACGTCGCGATGTCGAGCAGCTCGCGGCTCTGTGGCCAGTGTCACGGGAGTCTCCGCTTCGACACAGATCATCTGACCTTCGACGCCTGGTCCTCGAGTGCGCATGCGGCGACACAAGCAGACGTCGCCGCCGAGTTGGCCGAGGAGCGTGCCGGGGAGACGCCGGCCGATGTGATCGGTGGCGATGATCCGGAAAACTGCATCGCCTGTCACGGTCCTACGGCGGTACTCGCCAACGGCGGCATGAGTGAGGCCGACGCACTCGCCTACTTCTTTACGACGGATGGCGGGAAGTTCGGCGCTGCGACGGTATCCGACCACACGTCCGAGTGGCCGAATGTCAGCTGTTCGACCTGCCATGATCCCCACAACCCGACCCAGCGTTCGCTGTTCGACTCGTCGACCGGCGAGTACCTAGTCATGAAGGACAGCTCGCAGCTGTGCGGACAATGTCATGGGAATCTGCGGTTCCCCGACACCGACCATCTCAGCTACAACATCCTGACCGGTACCGGCGGCATCAACGTGGCGGACGGCCGCACCATGCCGGGAACGACCTGCACCAGCTGCCACATGTACACGAGTGATGTCGATGGGAGTAACTCGTCGATGCAGCATGGGCACACTTGGGCGATCCTCACTCCCGAGGCAAATGGCGAGACCACCGCTTCGTGCAGCCAATGTCATGCAAACTTCTCGAGCAGCGACATCGAGGCGAAGATCACCGCATGGCAGGACTCATTCCAGTCGCTCGACGCAGTGGTGGCGGGAAGAGTGGCTGCTGCGAGTGGGGCCATGACAGGTGTCGACGATGCGGACCTTCAGGCCAAGCTGGACGAGGCACAGAAGAACCTGGCGCTCGCGGAGGGCGACGAGAGCGGCGGATTCCACAATCACAACTATCTGATGGCTCTCCTGAAGGACGCACAGGCGAGAGCCGAAGAGGTGCTTTCCGCCCTCGGGAAGTAGCTGTTTGCCGAGTCAGTGATCGAGGGGCCCTGATCGGGCCCCTCGACGTGATGGCGGCTCGAGAGGGGTCAGCCCTGGGAGATCAGCCCTGGGCGAATCCGGCTGCGGATTTGTTCGCGTGCCGCAGCGAGACGCTCGGCAAGCATGTGGGTGAATCTCGCCAGGAGGCTGAGCCCAACGGCCGGGTTCTCCTCGAAAGCCTCCCAGAGTTCTGCGACGGGCATGACGACGAATTCGGAGTCCTCCATGCAGACTGCACTGAACGGATGTACGGCGTCGTCCGCGGTGGCCAGCGCCGACGCGCCGATCACCTCTCCCGGCCGGCTGACCACATTCATGAGGATGTCCTCGCCCCCGTGGATGGGATGCTGGCGATTCGCAACCATGCCGGTGACGAGCACGAGCAAGGTGTCGGAAGGGGCGCCCTCCTCGAATACCCGCTCACCGGTCTTGGCAGTGAGCAGCTCGGTGTGAGGTGCGAGCACGGCGATCGCTTCGTCGTCGAGTGAGCGGAAGAACGGCAGGGTCTTGAGTTCGGCAGGATCGATCATGGTTTCTCCTCCTCAGAAAAGGCCTTGCACTTTGCCGGTCTCTGTGTCGATGTCGACGTTCTCGAACGCCGGTCTGCTGGGTAGCCCCGGCATGGTCCGCATCGTTCCGCACAGCGGATACAAGAAGCCGGCACCCACGCTGGCCCTGATATCTCGCACCGGAAGACGGAAGTGCTTTGGCACGCCTTTCGCGGTGGGGTCGTGGCTGAGACTCAGATGAGTCTTTGCCATGCAGATGGGCAGGTTGTCGTAACCGAGTTTCGTATAGAGCTTGACCTTCTTCTCTGCTGCGTCCATGAAGTCGACACCATCGGCGCCATACACGCGTGTGGCGATCAGTTCGATCTTGTCTCGGATCGGCATGTCGAGCGGATACAAGAACTTGAAATCCTTGGGCTGTTCGGCTGCCTTGACGACGGCTGTGGCGAGATCTTGAGCGCCCTTGCCGCCCCGAGCCCAGTGGTCGGTCATGATCGCGTCTTCTGCCCCTGCCTCGACGGCGATCCTTCCCAGGAGATCGACTTCCCGCTCCGTGTCGGTGTCGAAGTGGTTGACCGCCACGACCACCGGCACGCCGAAGCCTCGGGCGATCTTGATGTGCGCGACCAGGTTGGCGGCGCCGGCTTCCAGAGACGGAAGGTTCTCGGTCGTGAGCTCGGGGGGCAGAGGTTTCCCGGCGACGACTCTGCCGAGCCCGCCGTGCATCTTCAGAGCACGGATCGTTGCCACGAGCACGACCACGTCGGGAGTCAGTCCGCTGGCACGGGACTTGATGTCCATGAACTTCTCCATCCCGATGTCGGAGCCGAATCCGGATTCGGTCACGACATAGTCGGCCAGCCGCAACGCGATTTGATCGGCCACGATGCTGGAGTTGCCGTGCGCGATGTTGGCGAATGGGCCTGTGTGCACCAGGACCGGCGTGTGCTCGAGGGTCTGCATCAGCGTGGGCATCAGGGCATCCTTCAGCAGCACCGCCATCGCGCCTGCAACCTTGAGGTCTTCGGCGGTGATCGGGACACCGCCGAATGTGGTGCCGATCACGATGCGGCCGAGTCGCCCGCGCAAGTCTGCGAGACCGGTCGAGAGCGCAAGGATCGCCATGACTTCCGACGCAACCGCGATGTCGTACATCGACTCGCGGGGAGAGCCGTTGGGCTTGCCCCCGAGGCCGATGACGACTTTGCGTAGCGCCCGGTCGTTGAGGTCCACGACGCGTCCCCAGGTGACGGAGAACGGGCTGAGGTCGAGCTGGTTTCCGTGGGTGAGGTGGTTGTCGATCGCCGCCGCCAGCAGGTTGTGGGCGATCGAGACGGCGTGAATGTCTCCGGTCAGATGCAGGTTGAAGTCCTCCATGGGGATCACCTGGCTGTAGCCCCCACCGGCGGCACCACCCTTGATGCCGAACGTCGGGCCCATGCTCGGTTGGCGCAGCGTCGTGAACACCGAATGTCCGAGACGGCCGAGTCCCTGGCTCAGCCCGACGGCGGTGGTGGTCTTCCCTTCACCGAGCGGGGTCGGGGTGATGGCCGTGACGTCGATGTACTTGCCCATCGGCAGGCCGGAGAACTTGTCACGAACGTCGAGGTGCACTTTCGCCTTGTACGTCCCGTACAGTTCGAGATCGTCCGGGTCGAGTCCGACGCCGGCAGCGATGTCGAGAATCGGATCGAGAGGGGCCTCTTGAGCGATGTCCAGATCGGTCGGGACCGGCGTGCGGGGTTGGAGGTAGGAACTCAACGAATACTCCTCTCGAGGTCTGGTGGGGAGTCTATCGAAGCAGTGGAGCATCGGATCCGTTGGCCCGTGTCTGCCCGATTTCCTTCCTCAGGCGGCCTCCCTCAGGGTCGACCGGGACCCCATCCAGCGGCCACCACGAGCCGCGACGCTCGCCCTGCACGAAGCACCACGTACCCGGTAGGGCCCGCCGGCGTCCTAATAGCCCTCTTGTGGAGTGTGGCAGTCGGTGCAACGGATCTCCCGCCACTGCGTGCCGATATCTACCGGATGGCGGAACTCGAGACCGAGAAGATCGTGGTCCAGCTTCGACACGTCGGTGGACGGACCCTGGGCCACGATCGTGTGGCACGTGTCACACGCCCCGTTGATCTTCTCACCGGTGTCGGAGACCTTGTTGGAGCCATGACATCGGAAGCAGCCCTCGTTGACGAAGTGGCTGAGATTGTTGAGGTGCGACCGGTAGTCGGTCTTCATGACGGGGAAGAAATTGCTCTCGTAGACACGAACGAGTGACACCGAGGCCGTTTCGATCTGGCGCCGGATCTCGCCGACCCGCTGCGGATAGGCCTGCTCGTAGTAGGCGAGCAACGCGGTGGGGATCTTCTCGGCAGCTTCCTGCTGCGAAGTGTACGACCTGTTGAGAAGATCCAGGCCGACTCGTCGTATGTAGGGCAGATCTCGGGAGATGGTCCCGCGAGCGATCTCCTGGTTGATCGCCACCGCCGGCGGCAAGAACAGGTGGCTGGGCCGGTTGTGGCAGTCCATGCAGTCGAACACCCTCAGCGCTGTCTTGGGGTCGTCGGGGTCGGGGTAGCTCGGCGCAGTCGGGTCCTTGTAGACCGTCACGGTGCCGTCGTCCCGGGTCACCCGCACCCATGGGATCACCTGCCGTTTCTCGTCGGTCGCCAGGTACTCGATCTTCTTGCCGATGAGCATGTGCCAGTGGATCCCTTCCTGGGAGCCGGTATGCGTGTTGCTGCCACCGATGTTCACGAGCAGACTGATCGTCCAAGGCGAGTTCTGCTCGTCGGTCTGGAAGTAGCGACGCGTGACCAGTTTCCGTCCGTAGAACTGATTGGGCCAATGGCACGTTTCGCAGGTCTGCTGAGCAGGGCGCAGGTTCTTGACCGGAGTTGGAATCGGCCGTGGGTAGGAATTCGTCAGGGTGGCCACGACCTGACGGATCCCATCGACCTTCGACCGCACCCAGAATGATGTCCCTGAACCGATGTGGCATTCGACGCATGGGACTCTCGCATGTGGCGAGTGCTCGTAGGTGACGGCTTCGGGTTCCATCACCTTGTGACATGTCTGCCCGCAGAACGCGACCGAGTCTGTCGCCTCATAGCCTTTGAAGCCGCTCCAGCCGACTACGAGCAGCACCACGGCCCCGACCCCGAGGAAGACCCAGAGACTGCGCATGTACCTGGGGTTCGAAGGCTCGACACGAAGTGTGAACTGCACCTTCTCGCCGCGACGTCTCGCGTTCATCACCTGTCGGCGTACCGCGAGCAGGAAGATGAGGGCGCCCACGAGGACCACGAACGGCATCGCGACGTAGGTCACGAGGGAGCGGTACGAGTTCTGCCTACCGGAGGTCATGTCGATGGCCACGAGTACCAGGAACATCAAGCCGCCTGCGACCATGATGGCGCCGCCCACACCGGCCAGTGGATGCCGGTACAGGCTTCGCACCTCGGTGATCGGCTCGTCTTCGCTCAGGGATGGAGGGTCGACCGGGACAGGGGATGGACCGGCAGACGATTGTCCGGGTGTGTTGGCGGGAGGCTCGTCGGGCGGTCTGACTTCAGACACTGAGTTCCTCCCTCCAGTTGCAGCGAGCGCCGGAACGCTGGGACAGACGTGGCCGTCGAACCTGAATCATGGAGCCGTTCGGTCCGAAAAGCAACCCGGCACGATCGTCGAGGCACCGTACTGCCGGCGGTTACCGTTCCGGACGGAGAAGGCGAGGTGTACGGCGTATGGATCTCGACAGGCCGGTGCCTTCGTCCCGTGCGCGCCGTCCTTGGTCTTGGTTGCCTCATCGAGGCGGCAGACGGTGCACGATCTGGACTCCTGGATCGCATGCTCCCGAAGGCTGTGGACGGTCGGGTCTGTCGTGTGGGAAGAGTGGCCCGGTAGGGAGGGACTAGTCCCGGGTCCCGTGAGTAAGGGGCTTTTGGCCCTGTCAGGCGCCGCCGTTGCCCAGATAGGTTATGTCCCATAGAGAGAGTGGAGGCGGAGCGTGGCCGCTGATCGTCCCAATGTTCGCCATCCGAAGCAACGACGGACCGTGATTCGAGCGCGTGCGATCATTGTGGCGGGCGGGTTCGCGTTGCTTGTTCTGGTGCTCTTCGCGGCGACGGCGTGGGCTTTCGATGGCCCGACACCACCACGGCAGGGTGACCCCTTCGGCTCGAATGTGGCGCCTCACGGTGGCTACTCGGCCGGCAGCAACATGTGTCTCCAATGTCACGACGTGCACGACGCGAGCGGGGACTATGCGTTGATGTGGAAGAACAGCGTCACCTTCATGTGCGCGACGTGTCACGGTTTGCATGGGCTCCGTGGAACGCTCGGGCTCCCGAGCGATTGCAGCGGGTGCCATGACATGCACGGAAGCTTCTTTCCTGCACCCCGAGACCCGGTCGGACCGGGAACCCTCGGCACGGTTTCGAGACGGAGTGCCTACAACACCTCCACACCGGCGTCGGCACATGGCATCGGGGCCCTTGCGCCTCCCGGTGAGACCGCCATCGTGATGACCCGGTCCGACTGGCAGTACTCGTGGGGGGCGAGCGGTCCGCCGGCTGCGGATGCGACGAACCCGTCGGGTCCAGGCACGGCGTCCGATGCCGGGGGCGGGCTCTACTGTGGGAGCTGTCACACGCCGCACGGCGACTTCGGGCAGGTCGTGAACAAGTGGACGTCGGCCGACGAGGGAAGGTCGATATGGTGGACCAACCCGGCCACGGGGGATCAGGAACAGAGGTTGTTGCACTATGACATCGGATCGGCCGCGTGGCAGGTGTGCGACGCCGACATCACCAATTGCGAGTTCGCACAAGTGCGAGATGCCGAGAACCAATTGGTGTACCTGTACGGATACAAGCTGTTGTCGGCGTATCCGAACCACGCGTACTCGACGCCCCAGAGCTACGGCACCGAGCAGGACGACGACGATGGGGCTCGATGGTGCGGCACCTGTCACACCTCCCGGGTCGACGGCGCCGGCTACCACAACCATCCGACGGGATGTAGTGCCTGTCACGGCAACCCGGCCGATGGAGCATCGACCGACTTCCCGCACACGTCAAGCGCAGATTCGCTCCTCATTGCCTACCCGGACGCGCTCTGCGTCACCTGTCATGCGTCGGGCAGCCTGCCATAGAAGTGTGCAACGCAACGAGGCACTTGCCCTCCATGTGGGACTCGAACCGGACGATCTCGACCTGTACGGCACATGCAAGGCGACAGTGTGCCTCGATGCCGATCAGGCACACCTCCTCGAGAGCGGTGAGTGGCGAGGCCCGGAGGCGCGTGGGGTTGGTGGTTGATCTCCGGGACTGCGGGCGACCATCGCGCAGGCCGCCATCCCAACACCGCATCCAACCCGTTCGAGAAGGGACCACTGCGTCCGGAGGTCGACGATGACAAAGCGTCTGCTGGTGGTCGCGGCCTTGCTGATCGTTGTGATAGCGGGTCTGGCGACTGCCATCTGGTATCGAACCGGGACTCACGACCCCGTCATCGCCAAGGTCGACAACATACTCATCCACGAATCCCAGGCCGATGCCAGGATTGCGGGGATCGCCGCGGTGCACAAGGACATCACTTCGGCTCTGGGACCCGAATGGCGCTCGCTCGTATTTCAGTCACTCGTCGATGACGTCCTCATGGGGCAAGAAGCACGGCGAGCCGGCATCGACGTGACCAAGAAGGACGTGGACGCGTCACTCGACTCCCTGCGCGGCAGATTCCCTTCCGAAGACGACTGGAGACGCTTCCTGGAGGACCAGGGCATCGATCAGGCCGAACTCGAGCGGAGAATCCTGCTTCAGCTGGTCGGTTCCAGGGTCTACGAGGAAGTCACGGCCGACGTAGTGCCCACCGAGGACGAGCTTCACGCCTACTTCGAGGCTCACCAGTCGGACTTCACCGTCGATGGCGAGGTGCAGTCTTTTCTCGAGGTTCGCAACTCGATCGAGGACACGCTCACGAAGCAGATGCAGGACGAGGCGTTCAGTGTGTGGCTGCAGCAGCGCCGCAGTGAGGCGAACGTCGTGGTGGTGAGCGATGAGTGGCGATAGGAGCCCGAGCGTCGGACTCTCCAGGGGTCCCGTCATTGTCGCCCTCGAAGACATGCGACTCGTCCGAAGCGATGCAGAAGGAGTCGAACAGTTCCACGGAGCGGCGGTCGCCGATGCGCGGTTCCTCTTCGATGCCGGCTTCGGTCTCGCTCGGACGCCGCAAGGACTCGGTTCTTCGATCTCGGTCCCGTGAAGGAGCGCGCATGGAACCGACACGAGAACCACCGATGGAGCAGGAACGGCAGCGTGGGAAGCAGGTCTCGACACACCGCCTGCTCTACGCTCTGGTCGCTCTTCTCGGCATCGTTGCGATCGCCCTCCTCGTCGTGCTCGTCTGGTTGCTGCGTCCTCAGCCCACCTCGACGGCGGTTGCGGCGAAGGGATGTCCCATGGACATCACGCGTTCCATCTACGGATTCGGGACCAAGCCCGGCGAGTTGCTGGTCCAACCCCTCGCGGTCACTTTCGACGGCATGGGCAACGTGTGGGTCTCCGACACGGGGAATGCCCGAGTCGTCGAGTTCGGTCCCGACGGCAAGCTGATTCGCTCCGTGGGCGACGACGGAGGTCCGGGGCGTCTCCACAGCCCCTACGGCCTGTCGTTCAGCAGCGACTTCCAGCGTCTCTACGTGGCGGACTGGACCCGACGAGAGGTGCTGATCTTCTCGGCCGAGGGACGCTACGTGCAAAGCCTGCCCGCAGGCGACCAGGACCTTGCCGTGTTCGGGCCCGACGGTTTCTCTCCCTACGATGTCGCCGTTCGCGGAGCCCAGATCGTGGTCGCTTCCAATGATGGTCTGTACTTCTTCGACAGATCGGGGTACGTCGTTGATCGGTGGGGAGGCGAGACGCGAGGATCCGACGTGGGCAGTTTTGCGTTCCCGGATGCTCTGGCCATCGACCCGACAACGGGCAACGTGTACGTTGCGGACACTCTCAACCGGCGCGTCATTGCGCTCGACGGCGACGGGAACGTGCTCTGGGTCTCGGGAGAACGTGATGAGCAGGGCAAGATCGTCGGCTTCTGGCAGCTTCCGAGATCGGTTGTGGTCGGCCCGGATGGTCTGGTCTACGTCACCGACACCTTTCGAGCCCAGGACCGCTGCGCCGGCACAGGGCACATCGTGGTCCTGAAGCCGACGGGAGAGCTGGTCTCCGAGTTTGGTGCAGCCGGGCGATCGGAGGACACACTCAGCTTCCCGGAGAAGATGGCGATCGGCCCGGATGGCACGTTCGCCATTGCCGACCGCGAGAACAATCGGGTAGTGGTGTTCACCGTCGGTCCGCTGCCACCCGCCGATCCCGGTGAAGCGAGCCTCTACGAGAAGTCGTTCGTTCGTTTCGGGCAGTGATCCGAACCCCGGCGCCGGTGGCGACCTCCCCGAACGCCGTACCTAGACTTGTCGAGCCGGGCCGGCACTTTCGAGGAGGCCGATTGCAATGGCGCGATCCGTGGAACGTATGATCGGGTACCGGAAACTCCTCGCCGACCTCGAAGAGAGCGGATGCCCGGTCTGTCGTGGATCGGTTCGCGCGGCGGCCAAGTACCTGGAGGGCCTGCTCTGGGAGAACGTGAACGATTCCGGCGTCCGCGAGGAACTTCGCGACGATCACGGGTTCTGCCGAGAGCACTCCTTGGCCCTGCTGCAGGTGGCCGGGGCGCGCAGCGAAGCTCTCGGTGTGGCCATCGTCTACGAGGACCTGCTGGACCACATCGAGCGGGACGTCGCCAACGGGGGACCGAATCCTCGACATAGATCCCTCCGCCTTCGGTCGAACACGAGGCCCGGCCGGTCCTGTCGGGCTTGTGCGGTCGCCGACGATGTGGCCGTCAACTATCTCGGCATCATCGCGGCCTCCGAACCGGATGGTGCTGCGGGTCGACGGCTCGAAGGAGCGGTTCTGTGCTTTCCGCATTTCTCGAGGGGATTGGGGATCCCGGGGATCGATCATGCACGACTCGAGTCGGTGTATCTGCGAGGGTCGGTCTCGATCCGGTCTGAACTTCGGCGTCTCATCGATCATGCCGACTATCGGCGGGCCGATGAACCCTGGGGGCCAGAGAAGGACGCCTGGGTGCGCGCCATTCACCTGATCGTCGGTTCTCCCGCACACGGTGCCGTCGCGGACTCGCGACCATGAGCAGCTCGGAGCCGGCGCAAGGAGCAGCCCGGCCGGCTGACGAATGTCCCGTATGCAGCGAAGTGTCCCTGGCTCGCCAGAGACACTGGTTCTGGGTGTTCGCCGAGAAACTCGGAGATGGGGCGTTCCTCACCCGACTCGGAGCGGGAGGCGGCTACTGCGTCAGGCACGCTCGTGAGCTGCTTCTGCACGAGCAGGGAGAGCGCACGGCCCGGGGGTTCCAATTCGTGCTGCGAGGATGGCGAGATGGTCTCGGCGGTTCGATGCGTCTCGACTGCCCTGCCTGTCGTATCGAGGTCGAGACGGAGGCGTATGTCCTGCGTCTGCTGAGTCGTGGATCGTGGAGCGGAGATCAACAGACACGTCTGGACCCGGACGCCCTGTCATGTCTGCCGCATGCCCGGATGCTCCTCGAGCAGGCACCGGAGGGAATACTCTCTGAGGCCCTGAAGCGGCTGGGTGCAACGGTTGATCGGGTGCGGGCAGGTGACGGTAGATCGCAGGCCGAGATCCACACTGCAATCGGTCACGGGTACGACGAGGCCTTCCGGAAGGCTGAACGTTGCGACACCGATGCCACGGCCGTGCTCTCGTTCGACGCCTTGGATCGTGCGCTCGCCCAAGGGTGGTGTCCTCTCTGTCTGGCAGGCCGAGAGGCGTCGGAGAACGTCATCGGATGGCTCGGGCATCCGGATCGAACCGACCGAGATCAGGACGATTTCGCCCGGTTGTGTCCGTCCCACCTGTGGGACGCCGCGGCGAACGATCCGGAAGCTTCTGTCCGGACGATGCAGCGGATCCGTCGAACATGGATCAGGAGCCTCGGGGGACTCGAGACCCTTGTCGAAGGGGCCGCGCCGTCTGATCGGAAGGGACGATCGGGCAGTGGGTGGCGGAGCAGGTTCCGTGGATGGTTGGAACGGGCGTTCCCGAGACGCAGTCGTGAAGTCCAGCTCCGCAAGATTCTCGTCCAGGAGGAGTGTGTGGCGTGCGTCGCAGCCGTGACTGCGGTCGATCGTGGCATTGCACTCCTCGACGCCTACCTTCTCGACACGGATCGGAGCGACTGGTACCTGCGTTCGAGCGGCGTGTGCCTGCAGCATGCCTATGTCGCGATCCCTCACCTCGGTGAGCAGCCTGCTTGCGTCGTGACCGACCGGGCGAAGACTCTCATCGCGCGCACGATGTGGGGGCTGGAAGAAGCGATCCGCAAGGTGAGCTGGTCGGTCCGGTATGAGCCGCCCGGGGAGGAGTCCGAGATGTGGCGTGAAGCGGTCGTCCTCACCGTCGGACGAGGCGTGTTGTGCTCAGATTGGCTCGCGCCCGTTCCTCAGCGACCCGAACGAGCGGTATAGGAAACCGACCAGCAGGCTTCGCGAATCCACCGAGTGATGCCGGTGCGGAGATGCATATCTCGTACTGGGCAGGACATCGCTGGAAGTTTGCAGACCGTCCATGGGGTTCATGACATTGTCAGCAAGCGGTTGAGGAGTCCGTTGCCGCTCGTGTGGTCTTCAGCGCCACGGCTTCCGCCCCGGCGATGAACCCGAGCGCGATGAGCCCTTCCAGCGGCGTAACGCGGTCACTGGTGCATATGGACCCGGTGACGCCGTCTCCTCCGGAGGAGATCGAAGCAGACTCCCCTCCGGCGAACCATCCGCTCTCCCGGGCGCCGTTCAAAGCCGTACGTGTGTAGGTGATGTGGCCGTCGACCCCTTTGGTGGAGTTCCAGCAGGCCGGGTCCTGGTGGGCGAAGAAGGTGAGGCCGGCGAGGATTGCGAGTATCGGGATGGTGAGCGGTAGGAGGTCACGTCGCCATGAGCGTGCAGTCTTTGGCGTCGGCCAGCGTGTTGCGGCCTGTATCCACAACAACGCCGGGACCACCAGGACGAGGCCGACCGAGAAGAGGGTGAGCATCGCGGGCACGAGGCCGGTGACGATCGCCGGCAAGAGGAGGCGCGGGTCACGCCTGCGTACACCCAGCAGAGCGACGAACGCGGGAAGTGCGAGTATCCCCACCCAGGCGAGCGCTGCCGGGACGCTTGCCGGCTGTCGCGGAGGCTCGCTGTTGAGCCAGAACAGCAGACCGATGGCGATCGCCAAACCGAGAAAGATCACCGCACCGATGATGACCAGCACCCGGGCCGTCTTCGGTGGTGCTCCGACAGGCGAACCGCGGTTCATCGTCTATCCCTCCCAATTCCAGAAGTCGACGTCGAGTTGAATTGCTGCGTCGGCACCTGACGCTTCCATGATCTTGGCGACGTTTTCGGTCGGCCCGGTGATAACGAGAGACACGACGGCCGGATCATTGCCGGCCAGCCACGCCGCCACGGTGTCGGCATTCCTGAGCGCCACCGAAGCCGGACCCGCTGCTTTCATCAGCTCGGGATGTGACGCCAGATTGTCAAGTGCGCGACGCACCTGTTGGAGAGCAGAGGCAACGCCGTTCCCGCTGGTTGAGGGGCAACCGAATCGGCTCCCGCCGCCACCACCGGACGTCATGGAGCCGACCGCGGAATCAAGGATGGTCGGCTCTCCACACGTTCCGTAGCCGAGGACCTCGAAGGAAGGGTGTAGCGGGTCCGACGGAAGGGCAGGAGTCACGTCGAAACCGACCCACACGATGCGTGCCCCGTCCTTTGCCGGCTGGAGCGACTCTGCGTCGGCGATGCTGATGGAATCCTCCCACCACTGCAACTGTACGGTGACGACGGTGTCCACAGGTAGTCGCTCGGGTGTGAATGGGCGAGATCCATCCCCACCGAAGTGGGGAAAGAGCGGTGAGCCATGCTTGCCGCTGAACTTGATCAACCCCAGATGCGTGTCGAACGTACCGAGAGGGCGTGTGGCGTCGCCGATGGGACGGACCAGATCGACACTGAGGTCTCTGCCGAAGGGTGTCGGGTTGTTGAGCCAACCCGACACCCGGGCTCCCGGTGTGACGAGGACGGGCAGGTCCCACGTCGCGATTGCGGCGGAACGGACCCGGTCGCCACGGTTGACGACGAGAGGCTGGATGGCGTACGCCGACAGGATCGTCAGCGCTATGGCACCGATGATCCAGATGGAGATAGCATCGAACACGAGCCGGAACAGGGTTCGGCGGATCGTCTTTCGCAACTGCTTTTCATCCCATGCCTGAGTCGGCTGCCCGATCGTGTTCCCCAGATGGACGGGCGCCTCCACGCCCTCCAGGATGCTCCGGCACTCCGTGCACCCGGTCAGGTGTTCCTCGAGTTCGGCTCTCGTGTCGGACTCGAGGGTGTCCTCCACGTAGCCTTCGAGCAGGTCACGAGCAATGTGATGCTCCACGCTCACGCCTCCTTCTCGAACGCGGTCCGAAACGCCGCCCGTGCCCGGTGGATGATGAGTTTGGTTGCGCCGAGGCTCTTGCCGAGAACCCCCGCCACCTCTTCGTACGACAGTCCGAGTTGGTCACGGAGAACGAGTGCCGACCGCTGCGTTTCAGGGAGATTGGCCAGCACCGCCCGGACGGTGATCTGTTGAGCAATATCCGGATCGAAGACCGCCACATCCGTCAGTTCACCGTCCATAGGGTGCCGAGACCGACGGCGAACGTCGTCCAGGAAGGTGGTGCGGGCTATGGCAAGCAGCCATGCTCGGGGGCTTCCACCCTGGAACCCGCCAAGGGCGCGGGTGGCCCGCACGAACGTGTCCTGCATCAAATCCTCCGCCCACACGGGGTCCCGGCATTGCGAGACCAGATAGGCGTAGATCGCCTGTGCGTGATCCCGGTAGAACTTCTCCAGCATCCCTCTCCTTCACCGGGCACTGCCGTGGACACGGTAGGTGAGGACGCCGGCGCGCTGCGATCAACGTCACCTCGATACCTTCTGGCAGTTGTGATCATCCGCTTCATACCAGGGAGACGAACAAGAAGGCACGGAAGTTACAGCCCGTGCTTCGCGCAGCCCTTCGGCACGGCGCCCTCTACCGTCGGTCGGGCAGATTCTGGCAGATTGACGGGGAGTTGGAATAGAGCCTCGGATGGCTCGTGGAGGCAGGGGCTCTGCTCGCTGATGCGCACGGACTTTGTCAATCAGGGTTGGCACTGGAGTGCCTTGGCAGTCTGGATGAGCCACGTACGGAACCGTCGGATACGACCGCTTTGAAACAGGTCTCTGCGTACTATCGAGACGATGAGCAGCAGATCATGGCGTCGTCGTGTCGTGCACTCCGTGCGGGCGGACTGGAGCGAGGTGGGGAGCCTCGGCAGATTGGCGTTCGCCGGTATCGTGCTGTCTCTCGTTGTCACGATCGTTCTGGGGTTCTCGATCCAGAATGCGACACGGAGACACCTGCTTGCGGCGCGGGGACAGATCCTGGCGAATGTGATCGAGGAGATCGAAGCCCAGCACCTTCGCCCCTCATCGGGACCGGGCGGTTCGAGCTATGAGGCGTTCGATCAGGAGGTTCGACTCCGGCTGATCGGTGGGGAGACACTCCGTGTCAAGCTGTGGGCGCCTGATGGCACGATTCTGTATTCGGACGATTCGGGCCTGGTCGGGTCGGTATTCAAGCTTTCGCCACCGGCCCTTTCCGCATTGCGCGGTGAACAGACATACAACATCTCGGACACCTCGGATCCGGCTCACGCCGATGAGAGTTCCGTCGGTTCACTCATCGAGTTCTACATCCCGTATCACGATTCGACAGGGAGAATCATCGGGGCCTTCGAAGTCGAACAGCGGATCGACACACTGCAAAAGACCCTGCAGAGGGTTGGTGTCAACGTATGGCTCACCATAGGTAGCGGGTTGCTGCTGCTCGGGGGCTTCATGCTTGCCCTTCTGCTTGCTCGCGCCCGAGCATTCAATCGCCGTCGGAGACAGGTCGAGTCGCTCGTCGGTGAGATCCTGAAGGCGCAGGAGAACGAACGGAGACGCATCGTTGGTGCACTTCATGACGATATCGGGCAGCCTCTCTACCGACTTCTCTACGGACTGGAAGGAGGCAAGTCACGTCTTCCTGCAGACAGCCCGATTCGAAGCGAACTGGATCGGCTGGAGGGGATCGTGCGAGACATCGACGCGACGCTGCGCACCGAACTGCGGGTGCTCCATCGCGGTCTTGCCGAGGACTTGGGACTGGAAGCCGCCTTGGCCCAGCTTCTGGACGCCACCAGGCAAGAGACGGGACTCAGCATCGACTTGTCGGTGAACGTCACCAACGAGCCAGACCCGATTCCGCGATCGGCACTGCTGCGCGCTGCTCAGGAAGCCTTGACCAATATCCGAAAACATTCGGGGGCGGGATCGGTATCGGTTGGCGTGTGGGAGGAAAACCGGGAGGTCATCATGGAGATCAGTGATGATGGGTTCGGAGTGAAGGGTCCTCGAGGTCTTGGACTCACAACGACCAGGGAGAGGCTCGAATCGATCGGCGGGGGTGTCGAGGTGCGGCCTCGTCGCGAGGGAGGCACTGTCTTTCGCGCGTGGGTGCCACTTCCGGAGTCGGGCGCATGAGGGTCGTCATCGCCGATGACCACCGCATCGTGCGGGAGGGGTTGCGGTTCATGTTGTCCGATCACCCCGACGTCGAGATCGTCGCCGAAGCCGCGAACGGCGAGGAGCTGCTGGAGACGCTGGCGACGGTCAAGGCGGATATCGTTCTTCTGGACCTTCGAATGCCCGGCATAACGGGACTCGAAGCCTTGGATCGGATTTCTGTCGACCATCCACGAACGAAGGTCATCATCCTCTCGATGCATGACGATCCTGGGTACGTGCGTCGGGCCGTCGAGCTGGGGGCGTCGGGCTATCTGCTCAAGAACACGGGACGCGACGAGCTCCTGAGGGCGTTGAAGGCGGTCCAGGAGGGAGGTGCGTATATTCAAGGAGAGATCATGGGGCCCCTCCTGTCGGTATTCACACAAGGTTCCGAAGAGCAGGACACACCGTCGTTGAGCCCGCGAGAGAGTCAGGTCTTGCAGCTCGTCGCCGATGGCTGTGAGAACAAGCAGATTGCCAAAGACCTCGGCGTGTCCGAAGCGACCGTGAAGACGTACCTCAAGAACGTGTTTGCGCGCCTCGGTGTGCGCAGCAGGGCGGAGGCTGTCGCGGTCGGGTTGCGAATCGGAATCATCGATTAGCGCCTTGTCCGGTGACGTTCGGGGTGTCGATACCCTTCTTGCGTGAGGGCCCCGGGCCATGGGCAGCGAGTTCACGCAAGAACGGGGGGACCGGCGTTCCCGGCCTGCAGAACACCGCAAAGGTTGCCGGTCGAGGCACCAGGGTCTTTCCACCTCCCTCCCCTCACCCAAATGGGTGATGGGCTCGTCCCAAACGGGTGACTACCAAGAGCCGGTCGTTTCCTGTACGTTCCCTCGAACGGAACATAAGGAGCTATTCCAATGCGTAATCTGAGAATCTTTGCGATTGTTGCCGTGCTGGCGGTGCTTGCTGCTGCCTGCGGTGGAACCGGTGCCGTGGATACGACGGCGGCACCGACCACGACGGCGGCACCGACCACGACGGCGGCACCCGCAGCGGGCCCAGTGATCGTGCATGTCGTTGCCAACGAGATGACGATCACCTCCGACCTGACAACGTTCAAGGTGGGCGTGCCATATCGGTTCGAGGTTACGAACGAAGGCGCCATCGCGCACGAAGTCATGCTGGTTCAGCCGTCGGATTCCACCGACATGGAAGCAATCGATGAACTCGCTCTCGGCATGGTCGAGGCAGAGGACCTGGTTCCGGGCGCAACAGAGTCGTTCGACTATACGTTCACAAAGGCGGACTTGGCCGGACCGCTGGAGCTGGCATGCCACGTTCCCGGCCACTACGAAGCGGGAATGTTCCTGCCGATCACCGTCGAGGCCTGAAGAACCGATCCGATCTGCGTTTCGGGGGACCGGCAGGACACTGCCGGTCCCCTTCTCTCGTGTTCCACCGAGGCAGGGGCGTCTGGACGAAGGCGCACCCAACCCTTCTTGCGTCCAAGGCACGCCGGCGGGGTTTGCTCACGCAAGAACCGGGGGGAGGGGGGGCTTCGCGGTCGATGTCGATCCGAACGGGGCACCGATTGCGCGGCTGGGGCCGGCCGGCACATATCGTGTTGACTTGTTCGGGCGAGGCGACCAAGGCGACGCCGCCTGGGTCTTTGAGTTGATCACCACGAGTGATTGGGCGCTCGTCCTGGACCTGATCGTGACTCCCGACGGTCTCGTCACCGTGGGATACAGCGAGCTGATTCGGGTAGACCCGACAACGCTCCAACTGCTCGACTCATCCGGATGGGCGCTTCCTCGTCGAGGCTGCTGCCAGGTGGCGAGTCTCGTATTGTGTCGTGAATGTGGACGATGCCGGTCGATCCGAGGGCCGAGTGGATCCTGGCCGCGGAGCGTTGGACGATGGTGGAACGTTTTGGGGGTGCTGATGCGTCTTGGGGGTGAGATGACCAGTCCATCGTTCGATGCGTTCTATCGCGCATATCGAAGCGAGGTTGCCCATGCGTTGTCGCTCACCCTACGGGATCCCTGGTTGGGTGGCGAGGCGGCGGATGAGGCGATGGTTCGAGCGTGGGAGCGGTGGAGGTCTGTTGAGAAGGTGAGCAATCCTGCCGGCTGGGTGTATCGGGTCGGGTTGAATTGGGCCCGATCGAGATTGCGAAGACGATGGCGCGAGGTTCTGGGTGACGCGCCGGACACGGGCCGGTTGGCGCCGATGCCGGGCGATGTGGATGTCGAGCGTGCGCTGACCGAGCTTTCCGTGTCGCATCGGGCGGTGGTGGTGTTGCGCTACTACTCGGATTGGCGCTTGAAGATATCGCTGTTGCTTTGAGGGTCCCGGTCGGGACGGTGAAGAGCCGCCTCAGCCGGACCCATTCGAAGCTGGCCGACCTGTTGGAGGTGGAGCCATGAGACCTGATGAGCGTTACCGGGCGCATTTCGATGCCGCCGCGCACCGCTACGAGCCGGATCCTGGATCGCTGGAGGCGGTGCGTTCGAAAGCCACGCACCGCCGTCGCAAGAGGGCGTTTGCCTCCGCCGCGATCGTCGTGTTCGTCGGCGTGGGCTCCGTTCTGTTGGTGCGTCCGCCTGGCGCCGGCTTCGTCGCCCAACCGGTCGCATCGACGACGACGGTGCCGGCAACGACGACGGCAGCAGGGCAGGACACGTCGACCACAACATCGGCACCGACTCCCGAGCCGACCGTCGTGTCACGGACTCCCGCACCGAACGTGGCTTGGCAACGGGTCACAGATCTGCCCGACTCGAACCCGGAGTCGTCGTTTCTGGAGGACCCGGTGGTGTTCGACGGTGGTTTCCTGACAATCGAGTCGATCTTCGAGCCTTTGCCGTCGGACGTTTGGCATGAGAACCCCGCTGTCTCACACCGGTTGTGGACGTCGACGGACGGGGTCGCATGGACGGTGACCGCCGACGACCCGTTCGGCCCGTCGGCGGTGCTCAACGAGTTGACCGCAACGCCGCTCGGCTTGTTCGTCGCCGGCACGATCGGTGACGGCGCCACCTGGACACAGGTGCCGATGCAACTGCCACCGCCGGCGCAGATCGACACGAGCTACCAGAAGGCATCCTATGGGATCGACCGGATCGTCGCCGGCCCACACGGGGTCATGGTGTTGGGAGGCCGATGGACCACGACTGACTGGCCAAAACTGGTCGATCCGTACCTCCCCGACGGCAAGACCATGGACGCCGGCGAGTACTCACTCACCTTCAACGGGGACACCATCACCGTCTACGAAGGACGCGATCAGCAACACCTACTCACCTTGACGTCCGCCGACCTGGGCATGGATCTGACGAAGGCCGGAGACGTGGTGCGCGAGCCGTTCACCTGGTACTCGACAGACGGCACCAGCCTCACTCTCATCGACACGCCAGGTTCAACGGTGCAAGACAGCCCCCACTTCGCATCCGTCGCTGTCGCGACCGAAAGGGGGTTCGTGGTATTCGTACCGGTGCCGGCTGACAACTCCTCCGACCTCCCCGCCGTAGAAGTGTGGGAAACCACCGACGGTACCGCATGGGAGCAAGTCCAGACCAGCGGCCTGCCAGGAGCTGGGTTCCTGGTCGACACCGCCTACCGAGACGGCCGGATCGTCGTCATAGGAGGAACCCCATCTGGACCGTCTGCCTGGGTTTCCACCGACGCTGCGACCTGGGCGAAGGTCGCTTCCTCATTCGGGACGCGATCCCAGTTGGAGACCATCGCGGTCGGACCTGCCGGATGGGCCGTCACCGGCAAAGCCACCAACACAATGCCACCAGGTGCCAGTCCCGCACGCTGGGCGCCGGCGCCGGCCGTGTGGACATCCGCCGACGGGATCGCTTGGAAACCGATGCAGCTGCCAGACGACGTGTTCGGCCTCGCCGGCATTCCCTTCTTCGGCAGGGCCGCGATCGGCGCCGACACGATCCTGCTGGCCGGGTCGGAGATGAACGACTTCTCCAACGGGTCGACCGGCAACCCCACACGGGTCATCTACGTGGGCAGGCCAACCGCGCCATAGAGTGAGCAGAAGGGTGCACTCCGAACCGACGTGACGCGGTCGCTTCGACGGACTGGCGCTGTCGCCTTCGGGTATCCGGAGCGGTAATCGCATCGGTCAGCCGAGTCGCGCGCGCTGGATCGCGTCTCCTGATGGGCCGATTGTCGTGAACCCAACCCGGGTGAAGTGGCTGGTTGTTGGCATCATGTTGATCGGCGTCTGATCTTGCAGCGGAGCGTCGAGTTCGCCAAAGGGGTGGGTCAGCCGAGTTCGCTGGGGGGCGACAGGTGTCGTCGCCACCGTGTCCAGTCGCCGGCAGGGAGGTCATGCGCAACGGCCGAATGTCCACGGTTCCGGAGGCATGAGAGAAGCACGCGTTCTGGATGAGGCTGACAGCGGCAATGGCATCGACGCCCGTGCTGAGCATCCGGAAGTGCGTTCCTTACGAACGCGCAGTGGTCGGCGGCGAGGATGTTGGGTCACCTGCGCCCAGTGGTCCGGTCACTGACCGCCGGTGCCGAGCACGACACCTGTTGTATCGAGGAACTGCCATTCGGAGCTCTCGTCGGACGAAACTTGGAGGACGAAAAAGCTGATGCCTCCGCGGGGAACCTGCCAGAACGTGCCTCGTGGTGTCGTCACCAGCACCACGGATGTGGACTCTGGGACCAGCCCCGACACCACTCTGAATTCCTGTCCTGTGTCGCTGCCCCACCCTCCGCCGAGGCCAAACGGCGGAGCGGGATGCTCTTGTGTTCTGACGCACGAGCCTGAAGGTGCGGGGCCTGATGTGTCGATGATGCAGGCCGAGCGTGATCCGTCGTCGGCTGAGGCGATCTCGAGAGGTCCGGTGACGAGAAAGACACGATGGGTACCGTCGCTGGTCTGTCCTATCGCCACAATCTCATCCGGGTCGGGGGTGAACGATCGAATGTAGGCGGCGTCAGCAGGGAGGAACTCTGTGATCGGGTCCAGGGGGACTTCAACGGCGGATTCGGGAACCTCGAAGTTCGGTGGGATGGCACGAGATGCCTGGACTACGCGTGGATCAGCGTTGATCTGGGTTGCCGGTTGCGTGAAGACCGTCGTCTGGTCGGTCTGTCGTGTCTCACCGATGATGCGACCTACACCAATGAGGGCTACGACAGCGGTCACCGTTGCCAAAGCTCGGACCAGTCGCCGAGAGAACATCCGGACGTGTCGCTGTTCAATTCTGGGCCGCTCGAATGTGCCCGCCACCCGGTGGGCTTCGTCCGCGGCGCGTCTGAGTCGTTCATCCAACATGCCTGTCAACCTCCTCGCTGGTCCAGATTCCGAGGACTCGCTCCAGGCGGTGTCGCCCTCGTGCCAGATGGGTCTTGACCGTCCCGGCTGAACACCCCATGATCACGCCGATCTCCTTAAGGGAGAGATCATTCAGATAGCGAAAAGCTACCGCCTGCGCCTGTCGTTTGGGTAGCGCTCGCACCGCGTCCCACACCTCGGTCGCTTCCCCGTCCATATCCTGGGGTCCCGGTGGCGGCGGGCGAAACAGTCTGGCCAACAGCTTCAACTCGGTGATGCCACGTCGTCGCAGGGAGACGGCCCGATTCGCAACCACACGGCGCACCCACGCTTCAGGCTTGTCATAGAAGCCGATCCGATCCCAGTTCCTGAAGGCAGCAACGAACGCTTCCTGTGCCAGATCCTCAGCGGTGCCGCTGCGCCCGGTCAGCACGTACGCCAAGGCAGCGACCTGTCGGTACTCGCGACGATAGAAATGCTCGAACGCCTCACGGAACGGTTGCGTTGAAGTACCACCGTTCACGGTTGTCACACCCGTCCTTTCTCAGTCCTTCACCAGTTACTCGCACGACCACCCAAACCGGTGGACACGATTCTCCCATGGACAGTGGCGATCTCAGCGCGAAGCGACGCTGAACGGATCTGTTCTGACGGCGGTGCTGTCAGCTGCGTCATCGTGTGGGCCACTCTCGAATCGACGCCGAGGCCCATTCCGTGTTCAGTCGGCGGTCGTGTCGAATGCGAAGCGTCAGCTATCCTCTCAACCGTGCCCACCAGCCCGAAGTGTCTGTCTTCCCTTCCGATCCGCAGACCGGTCACGGCATATCCATCGCCCGATCCACGAACCCCGGCTTCTGTGTCTCACACCACGGGTGTGCGAGTCCAACGGCCGGGTTCAGCAGGCCGGCTTGCCGGTGCTGTTGGTCACGGTGACGGGTGGGGGCCTGTCGAAGGTGCCTTTGACAAGACCCATGGCGACGTCGCCGGCGGCTGTGACGTCGACCGGTTTCCCATCGACGGTGACTGTCCAGCCGGGATCTTCGACGATCACGATGGCGTAGCCTGCGTTGGAGTAGTCGACTCGGTAGCAGCCCTGCCAGGTCTCTCCCGGTCCGCCACCGACGAAACCTTCGCCACCGCCGGTGAAGAGTTCTGCCGCCCAGTAGTAGGTCGCGGCCGCCTGCTCGTCCTTGATCATCACGACGTACCCGTCACCGAACGCGAACCGGGCGACCGGTTCGTTTCCTTCGGGAAGGTCGAAGTCTTCGGGGAGGAACGAGGAAGGGTCGACAGTGGTTGCGAGGCGTGACGATTCGTTGCTGTCGGTCGGGAAGTCGTCGGGCCAGCGGACCGGGTCGCTGATGATGCCGGCCCCGTCGATGGTGGCGCTGACGGTCACGTCGTACGGTGAAGGTCCGAGACTGAGGACGTCGCCGGTGAAGTCTGTGCCTGCATCCAAGCTGACCGTGCCCTCCCAACAGTTGCTCGTCTGCTCTGCTGTCAGGTCGTACTGCTTTGACGCTCCGTTGCCGGCGGTGACCGCCACGGATCCGGTCACACTGGCCGGTTGTGTCGCGATGTTGCCGACCAGGACGGAGAAGCTGGCGTCTGCTTCAAGGTCGCTGCCGGACGGATACCAGAACACCTGAGCGTACGGTGGTGGCGGCTCCCCGCTTGTGGTGGTGACCAGCTCGAACGCCCACGACGCGTCACCCTGATCGCCTCTACCGAACAGGTCGACCCGATACGTACCGGCCGGTCCCGGCGGTTTGATCGGCGCGCCTGCCGGATCGGCGTCGACGACCAGCGCGCCGTTGCAGTACTCACCGTCTGGCAGGAACTGTGCCTGGATGTTCCACGGCAACGGGAACACGATCGCGAGGTCGGCAGTGTCGGCAAGCGTGATGCTGGAGAGCGGATCAGGCGGTGCCCCGTCGGCGCACGCCACCTGTCGTTGCTCTCCACTTTCGGTTGACCAGCAGTAGCTGAACGCGGTGAGGGTGAGCTGGTCGTCGCCGGCGACAACCACAAGGTCCGGAGGATGATCACGCTCAACCGTCGCATCGCTCGACACCAACGACGTGGCCGATGTGTCAGCTCCGAGGTTGTTCGGGCCTCCGGGGCCTGCAGCGCAGGCGGCGCCTACCACGAACAAGAGTGCCAACCATGCCGAGCGTGCCATCACCACCTCACGCTACCCCCGATCGGCCCGAGACGCTGACGTCGGCGAATGCCGAGATCGACCCTTGGCGTGCCGACGGCACGGGGCTTCTTGTCCATGCCTCGGCGGCGGGCTCTCGGGAGTGTCGGGCTGTCGGCTTGAACCGTGTTGTGCCGTGGCTGGACATGTCACCACCACCAGGTGTCGTGGGCTTCGGGTTCCGGTGAGACTTTGCGTGTTCCTTTCGGACGTCGGAGGCGGCTTCCGAACAGGATCACACCGAGGATGCCGAGCAGCACCAATGCGGCGGCGGCGACGGTCGATCCTGGGTCCAGTGTGCCTGCCACTGCTCTCTGCACCGAGATCGTGACCCGCGGGGGGATCCTCACCACGTCGGCCTCGTCGGGGCCCGCGACGATCGTGTAGATCCCCGCACGAGGAAACGACAGGGTCGTTTCATAGGCGCCGATGTCCGTGTGTTCCATCGACGGTCGGTACGGCAGCGACACGCCGGACTGGTCGCGGATTTCCAGCAGCTCGTCAGGCTGGTCGACATCCACGGGTCGGTTGGCTTCGTCGAGGACTTTGACCTGCACATGGACACCCGAATCCGGCGTCGTGAAACGCTCTGTCGTGACGACGATCACATGCGGTGTCTCGGTGGCAAAGGCCGGGCTCGCCCACAGTGCGACGAGTAGGACGATCCCGAGGCCGACCACGATGACGACCGGCGCTACCGCGAGATACGATCCCGGTGAGTGGTCTCGACCATCCACGGTGCGTCGTGGCGCCATCGGTCCCATCCGCCGAGACGTGTGCCAGCACATCAGATGTCACTGAACCCGTTCGACTGTCTCATCTTGGAACTCTTGTCGGCTCCTGACACCGTCTCGTACTCCTGATTCTTGGCTTTGCAGCCGGCTCTCTCCGTCCGCCGGCAGGGTGCAGACCGCTCTTCGCTATTCGGAAGCCATGACCCATCACGTATTCGCCGATGAGCACATTTGGGTTCCGAGATGCCGGCTTCGACTTCACCGGTAGATGACCTGTTTTGGTGTCGCATCGGTCCCTTCACGTGGGGGTGTGGCGGTGTGTTGGCCACCGGCGGGGGAGTGCGGGTGTGTCGCGTCTGGGCCGGGAGGAGGCGGTCTCGTATGCAGGTGTCCCGCCTGGGTGACGATCGCCTTGTCGGGACGGGTGTGCCAGCATGAGTCTGGTGGGCACGGACGTTACCGATGCGGAGCTGATCGAGGCATCGTGGAGTGACGCGTCGCGTTTCGGTGACGTGTTTCGGCGTCACTACCGGGCCGTGTATGCGTACACGGTGCGGGCGGTCGGTCCGTCGGACGGTCCGGATCTGGCCGCGGAGGTGTTCGTGAACGCGTTCGAAGCGCGGCGACGTTATGACGTTGCGTACGTGAGTGCCCGACCGTGGCTGTTGGGCATCGCCGCGCATCTGGTCGGCACCTACTACCGCAGCAAGGCTCGAGGTCGTCGGGCGACCCTACGTCTCGGCGACCCTGCGATCGTCCCGGATTTCGCTTCCGATGCTGCCGGACGGGTCGACGCCGCGGCCGCCCGGGATGCGATCGGCAGGGCGTTGGGAGGGTTGCGACCTGCCGAGCGTGAGGTGGTGTCGCTGTTCGTGTTCGCGGGTCTGTCGTATCGGGAGATCGCGCAGTCGTTGGGTATCGCCGAGGGGACGGTGCGGTCACGGTTGAGCAGGGCCAGGGAGAAATCTCGGAACCTGATGGCCGGTTTCGACCAATACACGGATGAAAGGACCAGAGGCGACTGATGCGTGACGACCCGATTGAGGTGCTGCGCCGTTTGGGCGGTGATCCGATCCCGACGGTCGAGGAGGAACGGCGGGCTCGAGCCAGGCTCGTGAAAGCCATTGCTGCTGAGCGGCCCGCGCAGCGAGGGTTTCGTCGAGTCCGTTGGTTGGTTCCGGCGTTGGCGGCCGCGGCATTGGCAGTTGTTGTGGCCGGCGTGTTCGTGGCCCGTCCGAGTCCGGTGCAGGCGGCCTTCGATCAGATCGCGTTCGCGGCCCGTCTGGCAACACCTCAAGAGATCCCCGAAGGGTCGTTTCTGTATACGCGCTCTGTGAACGTCCAACTCGCCATCACACAAGGCGACGTGTTGGGTCTCGCCCAGGGATATGCCGCTTTTCTCGTGCCGACAACGCGAGAGTTCTGGCGCAACGACGCCGGCTTCGTGCAGATGAGCACCACAACCCGTCGGCCTGTCTTCTTTAGCCCCGAGGTTGAGGCCGCCTACTACACACACGGCCTCGACAAGAGGGATCATGTTGGCGAGACTTTGACCCAGCAGTTCGTCGGTGTTACCGACCCGTACGGTGACGTAGAGTGGCCGACCGATCCCCGGCGACTCCGCGATTCACTCGAAGCCTATGTGAGGCAAGGCGGCAGCACCCTACCGTTGGACATCCAGGTCTTTGACCTTGCCACCGATCTGCTCCGAGAAGCCGACCCCGGCCCGGACCTTCGGGCAGCACTCATGCAAGTCTTCGCCCAGCTCCCCGTCACGCTCGTCGATCAGGCACCCGACGGGTCGGTCACCCTCGCCGTCACCTACAACCGACCGCCATCGGTGCGAGATACGATCACTTTGGACGCCCGTGGACACCTCATCGCGGAAACCAGCACGCTGCTCGAAGACGATCTCGACCTTGGTATCCCCGCCGGAACCCGCACCTCGGACGCCACCTACACCGTCCCCGCGATCGTCGACAATCTCGAAACGAACCCGTGACGACACACCAGGGCCCACGGCGGGAACCCGAAAGCACCCTGCGGTGAATACATCAAGTAGGTCCAGACACCAACAAGCGCAATGACATCCGAGGGTGATGTTTGAGTGACGAAGCCAGGTGAACGACGGTCCGCCAACCTATCCAAGGTACAAGACGGGATCTTCTGTAGCCGCCGGCCCGTCGAAGAAGGAGAGGTGATGATCGCGCCATGAGTACGTGTCAGAGTCATGAGCCGGCACGCTCTTCACCCGCTACCTGGTGGACCGTCGTCGTGGCGGGTGTCGTGTTGGGGATGCTCGCGGCTTCTTGTGGATCGCAGCCCACGTCCCCTGCGGTCAGTATCGATGCCGAGAGGGCGCAGCAGCTGATGCTGACGGGCGTGAACATGACCGGTATTACCGCACCGACCGAAGTGTGGGTGCAGGTCGCCCAGCGTGGATGCATCAACGGCGCCTGGGACTGGACGGTCGCCAAGGAAGTGGGTGATGCCGCAACCGATATCGTAGGCAAGCCGCTGCCCGCCGGCCTCGTGTGGGTCCTGACGGTGATGGCATGCCATGATCTCGTACCCGCCACTGCGATCGAGCAAGGCCCTCCCTCGTGACCGGCCGGCTGCAACCCGTGGCGGGCATCCACCACATCGGGGCTGGATCACGGTCGCGCTCAGCGCCGGCGCCAGGGCACGCGACGATGAGCTCGAAGGTGTGTTTCCCGATGTGGGGAGCGGTCGTGATTCCGGTCGATTGGGGGTGAGGAGCCGGTGATGGACGATGTCGACAGAAGCCTGGGTGATCCGTTGGAGGAACACAAGCTGAGGGGGTCGCCACCGATCGGGGGTGTGGTGTGGGTGATCGGATGGCTGGTGTTCGCTGTGATGGTGTTGTCGGCGTGCGTTACGGCGGAGACTTCGACGACGACCTCGAGTGATGGTACGACAACGACTCTCGGGACCACTTCAACAACGTTGGCTCCAGCGATCACCACGACAGCGGTCCTACCGACCACGACGTCGACGGTGGTGCTCGACACGAAGGAAGCCACCCGCCGCCTCGAGGGCCTTCTCGAACGAGCAGAGGGGATCGTGGCGGGTTCCGGGGATGTGGCGGCACTCGACCAGATCGCCAAGCAAGCTGGCACCATCGGTGCTCTGGTGTCCGACGAAGCGGCCGATCCTCGGTATGGACCGACGATGAATGCGGTGTTGGCTCTGATACGGGCAGGTCGTGACGGTCTGCAGATCGGATCGCTGCTCGGTCCCGATACTGTCGTGCAGCTGCCCGGAGAGGGTGTAGCGGTCGACATCCACGGGCTCATCGTGCTCATCGATCTCGACGGGACCGTGATGGGCCATCTCGATCGCTACCGGATCGACTACCGTTTCACCGCCCCAGGGCCGATCGTGCTCCGAGACGCCAACGACGGCCTGTGGATTCTCGATGGCGACGGTCTCCACGAGGGGGCCGGGGTGCCCCTCACCGATGGCACGATGCTCGTCGTTGGTGACGACGGCTGGGAGATCCGTCGGGACGACACCATTGTGTTCGACGCCACCAGCGAGACGACCTTCTATGTCTCTGCCCATCGGGACGTGATCACCGCAACGGAGTGGAGTATCGAGGGTCGGGGAAACGCCGTCGCAGGCGCTCCTGTTGCCATTGATCTGGCCGACGGTTCCGAGACGACGCTTGGCGATGGGTGTGTCGTCGTCGACCGGGTCGGCAGCCGGTTCTACCTCGCCTGTACGTCCTACGGTGCATCCTCCAGTGACCAGCCGGGTGGCGACATTTCGGAGATCCGGACGCTCGATGGCGATGTGCTCGTGCCGAGCGCGGCGCGTGAGTACGAGGTTCCCGTGGGGCATTGGCGGTGGGGTGAGGTCTCTCCGGACGGGTCGGAACTGCTACTGCAGTGGAGTGCTGAGTGTGAGACGCCGGTGGCGTTCTTCGCTCCGACATCGGGTGGCAATCCTGTCGGCTACGACGGTGCCGACGATTGGACGGACACACCCGAGTCCTTCGGTCTTGGATGGACCTCGGACGGTCACGCGCTGATCCTCGCCTGGGGGAAGGAGATATGCGGCGCTGCGGCCGACCGTCCCGGCGTGCACCTCATGGACGGCCCTGGCGACGGTCGACTTCTCTACCAAGTCGACGGCTCGGACGCTCGCCTCTGGAGGGGTCGGGATTGAGTGGACCTGGTGTGTGCACAACTCTGACGTCCGGTGCCAGAGAGCGGGATCGGGAGCAGAAGTCCGGCTGCCAGGAGACTGCTGCACCGGTTCCATGTCAAGCCGGCACCCATGGCACCAGGTACTATCAGAATCGTAGGTGAGGAGTGAATCATGGCCGATGACGACATGGGCCTGGATGATCTGGTGGCGGAGCTCGCCGAGGTGCAGCAGCGTCTTCTCGAGTTGCCGTCCAACGCGTTTGCGGAACGGTTCGAACTTCAGAAGCGCCAGGACATCCTGCGGGAGCAGACCGCCAGGTTCGCTCGCGACTGGGATCTGGATCGATCCAGCGAAGATCTTCTGACCGAGTTGGCGTCGCTGCGGGAACGTTTGGGTCAGTTGGACCGTCAGAAGATCGACGTGGTAACCCAAGGTGGGGCCGGCACGGCTGCTCCCGCCAGTGACGGTTGGGGTGCGGTGCAGCTCAATCAAGCCATGGACGCTGCCCAAGGGGCCGGTGATCTGCATGCGAGGATCGGACGTATCAAAGCGATCTTCACCGACCGTGGTAGCGATCCTGATGGGGAGTAGGGAGCGGAGACGTGTGTCCGCGCATCGCGGTGGTGGCGATGGTTGAGGATCGCCGCCGCCGTCCAGGGAACCGACGTCGGGTGTCCGGCGAATACCTGGGTGAAGGGAGATACAAACGTTGATGGCCGTCGGTAGGTGCGACAGGAATGTGGACCATGGTGTCGGGTTGGAGCAGACCCGATGGAGGAGGACATGAACCGGGCGCGCGTTTCACGATGGGGACGTCTTCGCGTGGGCGCGGTTGCTGTGGCGGTGATCCTGGCGGCAGCGGGTTGCGCGAATGGCGCGTCCCGCAGTGAGGTGCCGACCCTGTCGGGGACAGCCCCTCCGGTCGCTTCGAGGACCACGCTACCTGTGACCACGACTTCTACGCTGCCTACGACGCATCCTGTCACCTCGAGTACGGCACCGTTGCCGGTGGTCGGACAGTGGGTTTCGATGCCGGCCGGTCCGGTTGCGCGCTCTGAGTATGTGTCGGTATGGACGGGTGAAGAGTTGTTGGTGTGGGGGAACCCGTTGGGTCCAGCAGAGACGCAGGCGACCGGTGACATCTTCGATCCGTCGAAGGGTGTGTGGCGTCCGATGGCACCTGCCCCGGAGGCACGCAGGAGCCCGGCTGCGGTGTGGACCGGCAGCCGGATGCTGATTTGGGGTGGTGATCGTGCGATGGGTGACTCGACGGTGCCTGATCTGGCGGACGACGGGTTCGCGTACGACCCGGCCACGGACACGTGGAGTTTGATCCCTGCCGCCCCGATCGCCGGACGCTGCTCCATGTTCAACGTGTGGACCGGCACCGAGCTGATCGTCTGGGGTGGCATGGTCGACCACGACGGGATGTACGGTGCCGTCGGCGACGGTGCCGCCTATGACCCGGCGACGAACACGTGGCGTGTCCTGGCCCCGTCACCGTTGGGCGGGAAGGACCCGGGGGTTGGCGTGTGGACCGGACACGAGATGATCATCGGTGGGAACGGTGACGCCACCGACGGTGACCTGGGCTGGGCGTCCTACGATCCGGTGACCGACAGCTGGTCGGAGATCCCCGATCCGCCCGGAGTCCGCTCTTCGAGTGTCTATGTGGGTGTGTGGACCGGCACCGAAGTGCTCTTCTCCCCGTTCGGGGTGCCTGACCAGCCTGCACCGCTGGCTGCGTACAACCCGCGGTTGGGTGAGTGGCGACTCACCGCACTCCCGCCGGTGAACCTGTCTGCGGTTCCGGCGGTGTGGACCGGGTCATGGGTCGTGTTTTGGGGGCACACCGTGGCCGGTATGCCCGGGGTCGCACCGATGGCCGGTGTGGTGTACGACCCGGCCGCCGACACGTGGGAGCGACTCGCACCCGACAGTCTCGGAACCCGTTGGGTTGGTAGCCTCGTGGCCACCGGCGACGGTGTCATCGTGTGGGGAGGCCAATCATACCGACCCTACGGTGCCTCCTCGACACCCCTGCATGACGACGGCGCCATCCTCGTGCTCCCACCGTCAAGGGCGTTAGCACCTACGTCAACCACTACGACGGCGCCATCGACCACTACGACGTACGGCGCACAGCAAGAGTTCTCAGTGTTTTCCAATGGGTTCTTCCCTGATCCACTTCCCGGATCCAACGAGGCCAACGGCTCCGGATGTGTCGTAAGCGGAAGCCAGTTGCCGGACGGGATATGGTTCGGCTTCGTCGAAGATGCCGGTGCCGCCACCGTAACCTTCGACCTTGCCTGTTTCTGGACCGGTGAGGCTGCGGCTGCGGAGGCCGCAGCCGACGGCCAAGAACCCCTCGAAGGGGACTTCCACATCCGCGACGAAGACCCGCAAACTCGTACTGTTGCACGTGACTCGGCCGGGACCGCCTACTGGTTGGATGGTGCGGGCGATCTGACACCCCAGGCTATCCCGATGTCCGACTGGCCGGTCATCGGAGGTACCGCCTATCAAGAGTGCCCCGGTGACCATTGCGCCGCCTGGCTGTATGTCAACGGTGGAGTTGTCACGGAACTGGTCGAGCAGTACCTGCCATGAGCGATCACGACGTTGTGGGCCGTCACGATCTGGGGAGGCTGGAGCGGTCGCACCCACGACCAGCCCCACGCCGACGGTCCGATCTTCACCCCCAAGCCATGACGATGTCCGAGGAAGCGATCTCGTGCAGACCATCGACTTTCGGTCGGTTGACTTCGATGAGGTGGGCATGACGGAACTGCCGTGAAAGGTTTGCTCAACGGCATCGCCGCATCTGGGAAAGGCGCCTTTCGCCGATCGGACCGTGGATTGTCATGGCTGCGTCAAGCCGGGCGGTTTTCGTCCGGGGGGCACTCGCTACGGGGCGGGTGGCCGAGTAGGTTCGGCTGGTGTCTCGTACTTCTGGTCGTGTTGGTCACGGCAGCGTGCGGATCACCACAGGCCCCGAATACCATTCCTGCCGCCCCGGTATCGTCTGCACCGGTCGTGGGGGAGCCTCCACTGTCGGATGTTCGCACGCCATCGGTCGACGCGTGCGGCCTGTCTGATCCCTGGTCGATGGTCGAGACGGCGTTTGTGGGCACGGTGACGGCGATCGAGGTGCGAACCAACGAGGGGCGGGATTTCACGCGGCGGGAGATGGGTCTCGATCCGGTCGGTGAGCGGTGGCCGTGGGTGACGTTTGCGGTTGACCGCTGGTACACCCACGATTTTGGGACGACGTTCTCGATGTGGGCGCCGGGTTTCAGCGCGACGATCGGTGACGAGTGGCTGATCGCCGGGGCGTTGTACTGGGTCGTCGGGGAGTCGTATCAGGTGAGTGAGCAGTCCGGGGAAGTGTTCGCGTGTCTTTCGATGCCTGCCACGAGCCCTGACATGACCTCCTGGGACAGCCGGTACGGGGGGAGCGTCCAGGCCGGTTCCGGGACCCCCGAGCAGGCCGGCGACCCTGCTGTGCTCGCCGGCCTCGCCGCACACCGGGCTGTGTGGGAGACGCAGGCACCGGACGACTACACGGCGGTCGTTTCCGTCTCCGATAGCCGCACCGTTCGCAGCAACGAGTGTGGAGCATTCGGCCTGATTCGTGTCGTCGTCGAGGGTGCTGCGGTGGTTCAGGCAGTCGACCTGCGTTCAGATTGCGTCGTCACCGACCTGTCGACTGTGACAGACATTGGTGATCTCTTCGACATTGCCGCCGAAACGGCCGGGGCGCTGCAAGCCCCGATCGTCTACGACCCCGAGTACGGGTACGTTCGCTCGTTCGATGCGTCGGATCGCAGTGTCGAGGTCAGCGCAGGTGCCGACATGATCGTGACGGCGGCCGTGCGAGCTTTCGTCGGGGCCGACGATGTGTTCGCCGGTGCAGAGGCCGCCCTCACGCGATGGGAGGCTGCAGGGATCACGTCGTATGTGAGTGACGTCGAAGTGGACTGTCTGTGTTTCATTAGCGGCCGTTACCAGGTGGCCGTCACCGACGGCACAGTCGAAGCGGTGCAAGGGACGGATGGTCCTGTCGACCTGACCGAGCCTGGTTTCTCCTCGTTCGACTTCTCCGTCGAGGGACTCTTCAACACTCTCTCCGTCTGGTCTGGCGACCGGCCGGAGGCCGTTGTGGCAGGTTTTGATCCCGATCTCGGCCATCCGATCGATCTGCGAATCGACCCCGTTGTCGACATGTTCGACGACGAACTCACGATCATCGTACGAGGGCTCACCCCTGATGAAGACGCGTGAAGGAACAAGCGAGACGTCGTTTCCCAAAGGCGAGAATGGGACGGATCGGGTTGGAGGCTGGATGCGCCGTTTGACCGTCGTGATCGTGACGGCGGTGATCGCCGCAAGCTGTGGCAGTTTCGGTTCGGGTGCCGCCACGTCTGCTCCGGCGGATCCGTCGGATGGTCAGGTCGTTTCGGAAGTTGGTGGTGTGCCTCGCTGCGACCAGCTCGTTCACAGCAGTGCGCCCGCCTCGTGGTATCGGGACTCGCCGATCTATGTCGCGAACGAGATGCCCCTCGAAGCAGTTCGGGCGTGGGCGGAGACCAAACCTGGGTTTGAGGCGATCTGGATCGACCGGGAGCATCTGGGGTGGATCACGGTCGCGTTCAGTGCCGGCGTCGAGGCACGCCAACGTGAACTGCAGCGGGCGTTTCCCGATGTGGGGGCGGTCGTGGTCCCGGTCGGATGGACGATGGCCGGCCTGGAGTCCCTACAACGCAGAGTGATCGACGAACTTGGCCCGTTGTTTCCTTCGTTCTCTTCGGGGATCTATCCCACCGAGGGAGTGGTCGGTATCGGGGTTGGGGTGCTGACACAGGAACGTATCGATGCGATCGATGAACGGTTCGCCGGGGAGCGGGTCTGCATCTCCGGTATCGATCCGGCCACCGCACCAGTGGCCGGCCCTCAACCTTCGGGTGGGGAAGGTTGGCGGCTGTTGGCCGACGAGGAAGGTGCCGGTGAGGCGTATCGGACAGGGATCGCCACCGACGCACGGTCCTATGTGCGGCTGTGGGATCAGGTCGCCCTGTCCGGCGGTGCCCCCACGGTCGACTTCACCACCGAGGTGGTGATCTGGTTTGGGGCCGTGTTCGGTTCGAGCTGTCCGAACATTCGCCTCGATGATGTCGTCGTCGATCGCGACCGCGCGCTCGTCTACGCCAAGATCGTCCTCGTGGACCCGCCGGTGGCCTGCACCGCTGACGCCAACCCGCACGCCTACCTGGTGTCGGTGGACCGGTCGATGCTGCCCGTGGGTCGTTTCGCGATTCAGCTCGACGCCGACGGCCCGCCACCCGGAGCCCCCGAGGAGCGCACCATCGTCGACGCGGATCTGTCCCAGCCGGGAGCGGTCGCCGGCGACGACCAGGTCGGTCCCGACCGAAACCTGCCTGAACCATTCATCCTCGAATCCGGCGGGATCATCGAACCTGCCATCGAGACCCCCTACCGGCTCGACACCCGATGCGGCGTCGCGTGGCTGGGACGCCTCAACGACGTGTCCTGGCACACCGACAGTCCCGAGGCAGCCGACGGAGCCATCCCGGAGGCGTGGCAGGACACCGTGGATGACACCGGCTTCATCGACGTGTCGGTCGTCCTGCGTATCGTCCCCGAACCGGCCATTACTGCCCGCATGAACGGTTACGGCGTCACCTACACGCCGACCGCCAAAACCGCCCCAATCTGCCCATGAGGGACCCTGACCTTCGAATCTGTACGGGTCCGCGAGAAGTGACGGTGAAGGTCGTCGATCGCGTCAGGAGACCGAAGAGATCACCGTGACATTCACAGCACCCGGCGACGTGTCCATCCAGCCCGATCAACGAAGATCCAGGCCCCGTCTGCACTGCACGGACTCCCAGATCGTGTCGATGCGGTCGAGGCACCCAAGACGGAACGGGAGCGGCCCATCTTCCGACGATTCGCATCTCAGGACAGCTCCCCGGTACCCGGTCGGTTCTCGTTCCCAGGGGTTCTCTTCCAGGTCTGATGAGACGGGTGGGGATGTGGACAGGCTTGCTGTTTCCTCGGGGGGCGGGAGTTTCGTGTCAGCGAGGGGTGGTGCCCGTGGTGTCTTGTGGGTGGAATGGATCTGCTTCGGACGGGGACAATGAGCGTAGGGCGTGTTTCGGATGCGGAGGTGTATCGGCAGCACGCCCGTGACTTGGTCCGGTTCGCCACCGTGTTGGTGGGGTCCGACGATGCCCAGGATGTGGTGGCGAACGCGTTCCTTCGTTGCCTGTCATCGAACGGTTGGCAGGAGGTGACAGATCGGCGGGCGTACCTGTTTCGGGTGGTCGCCAATGAGGCCCGCAATCTGAAGCGGTCTGCGGCTCGTCGGCGGGTTCGGGAAGCGTCGGTGGGAGGTGACCCGGCGGTCGAGATCCCTTCGCCTCGCCCGGATGTGGTCGCTGCGATCGGAGGGTTGAGTGTCCGTCAGCGTTCGGTGGTGTATCTGGCCTATTGGGAGGACATGACCGACCAGATGATCGCCGAGTATTTGGGGATCGGGTCGGGGTCGGTTCGTCGGCATTTGGGGAGGGCCCGGTCGAAGCTTCGGGAGGTGCTCGATGAGTGACAAGATGCGTAGAGATGTACGGTCCGCGATCGCCGAGATGGTGGCCGGATCCCCTGAGCCGCCCGCCTACGAGCGGGTCGTGGCGAAAGGCCATCGGCCGGCCGTTCGCCGGTCGGGCCCGATGTGGGCGTTGGCGGCGTTCGTGGTCGTGTTGGTGGTGGTGGGGGCGGCGGCGTGGCTGCGTCCGCCGGTAGCGCCGCTCCCGCCGGTGGCCGATGTCCCGTCGATCGGCGACGATGTTGCGGCTGCGGCGTTGCCGTCGGTGTTCGTTGCTGCGACCCGTGTGCCGGACGGGTTGTCCCTCGTGCGGTCCGAACGTGGCTTCGCGGATAGAGACACCGTGCTCGTATACGCGCCGTCAGGTGAGACAGGAGGATCGTCCGACGCCGACGCCGAACTGTCGATCAGGATGAGCGCACCCGAAAGTCCGGACTTTCCACCGGACATCTCGGTGATCGCCGGACGACTGACCGCCGCCTACGTGGACGCGACGATCACCGAGACGATCGTCCGGGGACAGCCGGGGTTTCTGATCGACGCCGATGGGTCGGAGATCGGCGGATGGACGGCGGCGGTGGTGACGATCGAAGAGCCCGGTCTCATCTCCGAGGTCCAGGGACGGTTCGTCGATGCCGCCGAGGTCCTCGCTGTTGCTCGCGGGCTGGTCCCGGTGTCCCGGGCCGAGTTCGAGCAGCGTGCAGCCGACGCGATCGACTGGGATTTGCAGGTCGACGCCCAGCCGGTCGACCCGAACCGTTTCCTCGACCTTCTCGCAGGGGTGCCAGGTGTTGAGTCGGCCACCTTGTCCACCTTGCACCTGAACGGGCCTGCAGTGGCATGGTCGATCGAATCGGATCCGTTATCCCAGGCCATCCCTACGACCACCGCGCCGGTCACTACCACTACCACCACTACCGTCCTGGGCTCGGTCACTACTGGCCCGGCCGTCGGTGCAATGATCAGCGTGATGGTCACGCTCAAGGACGGCGTCGACCCGGAGACGGTAGCCGCCGGGATCCATGACCTCACAGACTTCGCCCAGGTCAGCTACTCGCCCGCGATTGCAGCAACGATCAGTCAAGAGTATCTGGAGGCGGTGCTCGGCGACGCCACGATCATCCACCACGATCCGATCGTCTATCAGCCGCAGCCAGGTCCCGCACCAGTATTCGACACGTCGGTTCTCGGCACCGAGGTCGAACTCGAAGCTGCCACCGCTACGACGGAGTCTCTGGACTCCACCCTCCAATCGATCGACACGTTCCGCAGTCCCCGGTTCCTGGGTGCGACTCCAACACCCTTGGAAGGTCCGATCGTCTACATTGGAGCCATCGACGACGGCGCGCGGCTGGTACTCGCGTTCATCAACGATCGGGACTATTTCGAGATCACCGTCAAAGGATCCGAAGCCGGAGCGGGTGGAGGCAGACTCGGCGCCTTCTACTACGGAGTGACGAGTGGCGGCGGCGGAGACGACGGCTGGTACATGACAGTCCGGGTCCCGCTCGAAACATCGGTCGTCGTGTTTGAGTTGGACGACGGGACCAGCCTGTGGCAACGTCCAATCGCCGGCCACGGACTGTTCCCGGTGGCATCGGACATATCGGGAATCTCCGGGACGATCACCGCTCTCGCCGTCGACGGGACCGTCATCGACCAATGGAGCGCCAACCCGTGAACCCGGCATCTACCGAGATGACCGTGGGAGGGACAACCCCGTTCTCGTTGGCGATCTGGTCGTGTTTGGCCCCGAGGAGTCGGGTGTGGGGTTGCCGGCGGTTCCACCCGTCCGGCAGCGGCATTTCGACGGCTTGTCAGGGCGCCATGATGATGCGTGGCGATTCGCCGACCTGTCCTGCCTCGGGGTCCACGGGGTACCAGCCGACGTGGTGTTCTCGAGTCCGGAGCCTTCCAGGACGCCAACCCGCACGACTTGGCCACTTTCTTCATTCGCGATCGGACCGATGAGCACGATGAGTCGGTCTGAGAGCATATTCCCGTCGTTGTCCACGACGGCCGACGGGTCTGTGAAGAACACGATGCAGGCTTCGTCGCCGAGTTCGGATCTGATGGCGCTCTTGGCGTCTTCGGTGAGGAACTGCGGGTTGCCCTCAAACTGGATCGCCGGCACATCACCGTACAAAGCCTCGCGTACGTAGACCTCCGACGGGATATCGAACCCGGAATCCTCGATCGCTTTCGGGCAGCCACCGCCGGCAGCGAGGCTTCGGATCCGGAACGGTTGGACCCTGTTGCGATCCCACATCCCGCCACGACCGTCAGGAACACAAGCCACGCGGCAAGCGGACGGATCGTTATCCTGCAAGCCTTCGCCAAGAGCTGCGGAGAATCTGTGGCATCCACATCATTACTTCATGGGCGGAAACAACCGTAGAAGGCCCCCGAAGGGGCCCTCAACGGGTAGTGAGTTCGCCTGTAAGCCGGATTCTGTCCCGGGTTCTCCCCGGGGACGGCCATCTATCTGGGACCGGTGTTGCCACCGGCCTCGTGCGGCCCACCTGGGATGTAGCGGACGGGCAATCCTGTCCCTGCTTGGCCTTGCTCCGGGTGGGGTTTGCCGAGCCGCCCCGGTCACCCGGGACGCTGGTGGTCTCTTACACCACCGTTTCACCCTTACCTGTGCCCGAAGGCCATCGGCGGTCTGTTCTCTGTGGCACTTTCCGTCGGGTCACCCCGCCTGGGCGTTACCCAGCACCCTGCCCTGTGGAGTCCGGACTTTCCTCGGGTCGAAACCCGCGGCCGTCCGGCGAACTCATGACGAATCGTACCCGAGGGCGCAAGAATCCGCCGACCTGAAACCATGCAGGGGGAGTGCAAGTCGAAGCATCTGAGAAACGGGTCATCAACATGCGAGCAGTTCCTTCCTTCTCGTGGCCGTTGCTCGGTTGTGTGGAAGTCGTCGTCCCACAGCCCTCCAGAGACGTGGATGCCGGGATACGATCCCGGCATCCACGCGTGAGAAGCTCGTCGGCTCCACGATCGGTGAACCTGTCTCGAATGAGGGAGATGGCGTCGCTGCCGCATCGCGTGTTCCATACCGGGCAATCCGCAGCCGCCTGATCGAGCCGGGCCGGGCCGAAGCCCGGCACGGCCACTTCTTCAGAACGAGGGTTCCTCGACGTACTCTTCGAGGCCCGCGACCCAGCCTGTCGGCAGCTTCCAGTGTCGGCCGCCGTCGACGACCAGGCGCATGTAGTCACGACACGGCGTGTACTCGCCGTTGGGAGCGCCCTTGTGAACATGAGTGACGACCGGATGACGATGTCCCTCGCGATCTACCGCTTTGAACGCCTCCGACCGCTCTCTGCCCTCAGACCGCTCTGTTTCGTCGAGACCAGCGAGCGCCTCGACCGGGATCTCGAACACTGCGCCCCACACCGTGTTGCCGGGCTCGGGTTTCACCGATGGCAGACCCCCGTCCCACAGGCCGTTCTGATGGGGGAAAACGAGGCGGGTTTCGGGAAGGTGTGCGATGAACCTGAACTGCGCTTCCGGGACGACTTCGAGGATCCGCCTCGGAGACAGAAGAGCGGCATAGGCAAAATACAACGTTGTCTGCACTCGATCTCCTCACCGGTTGCGAGGGTGTCAGCTTAGTGAATCGGAGTCCCGCTGGTCTTTCCGACCGGAACTTCATCGCGCATGACGACGTCAAAGGGATGAAGCGAAGGGCCAGAAACGTTGTTCTCGATGGACATGCAGTACTGGATCGAAGACGAGAGACGTCCTTGGGAAGCCGAAGCAGCGTGCCGAGGCATGGATCCGGCGCTGTTCTTCCCTGCCGTGGATACGGAGGCGACCGAGGCCCTGGCGGCATGCCGGGTATGTCCCGTACGAGTCGAATGCCTCGAATGGGCACTATCGACACGAGAACGTCACGGGATCTGGGGAGGCACCACCGAACTGGAGCGCAGACGAATCATGCGTCGCTCTGCATGAACGGTTCCTTGTCGCATCCGGCCCGTTAGCCTTTGTTCCCACAGCTCTCCGAGGAGACAGCATGAGCAGGGCGCCCGACCCACACGACTTCTTGGCAATCGATTCTCTCCTCTCGGATGAGGAGAGGATGATCAGGGATACCGTCCGGCAGTTCGTCACCGATCAAGTCCTGCCCGATGTCGCCGACTGGTTTGAGACGGGGACATTCCCGAGAGAACTCGTGCCTGGAATGGGAGAACTCGGCTTGTTGGGCATGCACCTCGAGGGCTACGGCTGCGCGGGAACGTCGGCAGTCGGATACGGCCTCGCCTGCCTCGAACTGGAGGCAGGCGATTCGGGCGTCCGCTCCTTCGTGTCCGTCCAGGGATCTCTCGCCATGTTCCCCATCTGGAAGTATGGATCTGAGGAACAGAAACAGCAGTGGCTTCCCAGGATGGCCGCCGGCGAGGCCATCGGCTGCTTCGGTCTCACCGAACCCGATGCCGGCAGCGATCCGGCCGGCATGCGCACGAAGGCGCGAAGAGACGGCAGCGACTGGGTACTGAATGGAACGAAGATGTGGATCACGAACGGCGGCATCGCGGACGTGGCGGTCGTGTGGGCCACGACCGACCAGGGAGTACGTGGGTTCATCGTGCCAACGGACAGTCCCGGGTTCACCGCAAACGACATCCACAAGAAACTGTCGCTACGAGCGTCCGTCACATCCGAGCTGGTTCTCGACGATGTGCGGTTGCCCGCCGACGCGGTGCTTGCGGGAGTCACGGGCATGCGCGGGCCGCTGTCGTGTCTGACCGAAGCTCGCTATGGAATCCTCTTCGGAGTGATGGGCGCCGCACGATCGTGCTACGAAGTGGCGCTCGACTACTCCAAAGAGCGACGCCAGTTCGGCGCGTCACTTGCCGCGTTTCAACTGACACAGAAGAAGCTCGTGGACATGCTGGTGGCCGTCAACCGGGGCACCCTGCTGGCGCTGCACCTCGGCCGGCTCAAAGATGGCGGCGGACTCACCCACGAGCAGGTCAGTTTCGGCAAGTTCGACAACGTCCGCAACGCGCTCGAAGTCGCTCGCACCGCGCGTGGGATCCTCGGTGCGAACGGCATCACACTCGAATACCCGGTGATTCGCCATATGAACAACCTGGAGTCCGTCTACACGTACGAGGGCACGAACGAGATCCAAATGCTGATCCTCGGCAACGCGATCACCGGAGTGCCGGCCTTCCGGGCGCCCTGATGGAAGCCGAAGCGCTGGTTCGTGACCTTCGCTCGGAAGGTCTCCGCATCACAGCGGCGCGCAGGGCGATGTGCGATGCACTCGCTGCGAGCCGCGATGTGCATCTCAATGCCACGGAGATCCGTCAGCGCGCCGAGGAGGTTTCTGGCATCCGCATCGACCAATCGACGGTCTATCGGACGATCGACGTTCTCGAACGGCTCGGCGTCCTGCATCACGTCCACCTCGGCCACGGCCCGGCCATCGTCCACCTGAGCGCCGAGACCGACCACCAGCACCTCGTCTGCGAACACTGCGGGAAGACGGTGGACATCCCGGTCGATGAGGTTGTCCAGGCCTTCGAGACTCTCGCCCGCCGCCACTCGTTCACAAGCATTCACGGATCGCATTTCGCCATCGTTGGAACCTGTGAGGATTGCGCAACCGGCTGATTCCGTCACACGATAGGTTCGGGCTGCATCTCTTGGATGTGATCTCGATCGGGAGCGGGAGAAACGCGCCGACCGCTGTCACTCCTGGTACCAACGCCGCCGCACAGCCCGCCGCGGGACATGATGGCGCGTATACTCGTTGTTGCAAGGCGCATGCAATAAGGAGGCTTGCATGCATATCCCCGACGGTTTCATCAACGGAACCACATCCGTCGGTGCAGGTCTGGTCGCTGCCGGGAGCCTCGCAGCCGGGCTGAGGCAGGCCGGGCGTCGACTCGCCGATCGTCACGTGCCCTTGGCCGGTCTCGCCGCCGCATTCATCTTCGCCGCCCAGATGATCAACTTCCCTGTGGGCGCAGGGACGTCCGGCCATCTGATTGGTGGCGGACTCGCTGCCGTGCTACTCGGCCCGTGGCTCGCAACGGTTGTCCTGTCGGTGGTCCTCGGCGTGCAGGCCCTCATCTTCGCCGACGGGGGAGTCTCCGCACTCGGGCTGAACATCATCAACATGGCGATTCTTGCACCGTGGTCCGCATGGCTTCTCTTCAGACTGATACGTGCAGTCCTTCCAAGAACGCAGCGGGTGGTGGCCATCTCGGCCGGCATCGCGGCAGGCTTGTCGGTGGTCGTTGCCTCCCTCGGCTTTGTGGCGGAGTACGCCATCGGAGGGACCGGTGGGGCGCCCGTCAAGACGGTCCTGATCGCAATGGGAGGCGTGCACGTCTTGATCGGCATCGGGGAAGGTCTGATCACGGCCGTGATCGTCGCTGCAGTGCTCGCCGCAAGACCCGACATCGTCGCAGGGGCGGACGATCTGCTCGATACGTCGCCGCGGCCCTCTCGCAAGATCGGACGATTCGTTGCCGCAGGGTTCGGTGTGGCGCTGCTGGTCGCAGCGTTCCTCAGCCCCTTTGCGAGCAGTAGCCCGGACGGACTGGAGCGAGTCGCCGACGATCAGGGGTTCGCGGAGACCGCGCAGCCCGGAATCGTCGAAGATCGCTCTCCGTTGGCCGGCTATGAGTTTGGAGGTGAAGGCGGCCTCGCGACCGCGGTGGCAGGCGTCGCCGGTGTCGGGATCACGTTCGGCGTCGGCTACCTCGTTGTCCGGCTGCGGCGACGAGCCAAGGTATGAGCGGCTTTCACACCCATGCCCTGTACCGGCACGAGCACAGTGTGCTGCACGACCTCCCGGCGCAGGTGAAGGTCACGGCACTCGTGCTGTTCGTCGCCGCTGTCGTCGCCACCCCCCGCGAGGCCTTCTGGGCGTTTGCGTTCGAAGGTGCCCTGGTCGTGGCGGCGCTTGCAATGGCCCGCATTCCGGTCGGTTTCGTGCTGCGCCGCCTGGTCATCGAGGTTCCGTTCATTGTCTTCGCATTCCTCATGCCGTTCCTCGGCGCGGGTGACCGGACGTCCGTTCTCGGGATATCCCTCTCGGTCGCAGGACTGTGGGGTGCATGGACGATTCTTGCCAAGGGAACACTCGGGTTGGTGGCGTCGGTCCTGATGGCGGCGACAACCGAGATTCCCGATATTCTCGATGGCCTCGAGCGCCTGCGGGTACCTCGACTGGTGATCGCGATTGCGGGATTCATGGTTCGGTATCTCGACGTGATCGCAGGGGAGCTGCGACGGATGAGAGTGGCGATGGCCGCACGAGGCTATGACCCGACCTGGGTTGGTCAGACGGGCCCGATCGCAGCGTCGGCAGGTGCACTCTTCGTGCGTTCCTACGAGCGGGGCGAGCGGGTCCATCAGGCGATGCTCGCCAGGGGATACACCGGGGTCATGCCGGCTTCCGATACCGCTGCGGCGACTCCGAAGGACTGGGTCGTCGGCTCTATGATCCCGCTGCTCGCCTGGGTGGTCGCCGGAGCCGCGCTGGTGGCGCGATGAGCACCCCGGCGCTGGAAGTTCGAGACCTCAGCTTCTCCTATCCGGACGGGCGCAGGGCGCTCGACAGAACAGACTTCCACATCCACCCCGGGGAACGTGTCGCCCTGTTGGGTCCGAACGGGGCAGGCAAAACCACGCTGGTGCTGCACCTCAACGGGATTTTGAGGCCGAGCGCCGGCACGGTCCGTGTCGCCGGACTCGAAGTGACCGAAGTGAACCTCATGGAGATCCGGCGAAGGGTGGGTCTCGTGTTCCAGGACCCGGACGATCAGTTGTTCATGCCCACCGTTCGCAGAGATGTCGCGTTTGGACCCGCCAACTTCGGGGTCTCCGGAGAGGACCTGGAGCGGCGGGTCGCCGCTGCCTTGGCGTCGGTGGGGATGGAGGCCGAGATCGACAGGGCACCACACCATCTGAGTCTGGGAGAACGGCGGCGCGTGGCGGTTGCGACCGTCCTCGCCATGGAGCCCGAGATCCTCGTCCTCGATGAGCCTTCGTCGAACCTCGATCCCGCCGGCCGTAGGGAGCTTGGAGGCATCCTGACGGATCTGGACATCACGATGCTGATGGTTACGCACGATCTCCCATACGCCCTCGAGTTGTGCGAGCGGGCACTCGTGATGAACGAAGGCAGGATCGTTGCAGATGGGCCGACGAGCCAGCTTCTCGCAGACCATGACCTCCTCTCGGCGAATCGCCTCGAGATGCCTCTCCTGCGGTAGCGTCCTTCATCTCAGGATGACGAGGAATCAGCCGCCGGATTGCTTCTGGGTCTGGCCCTCGTTGAGATTGCCCGGCGTTCCACCCGCAAGCAGCGTGTCGATCGTGCTGCTGATCTCGAACGGTGAGAGGGGGCCGGTCTTCTTGGCCATGATCGTCCCATCGGGTGAGATGAAGAACGTCTCAGGGACGCCGAACACGCCGAAGTCGATGGCAACTCGCGACTCGGGGTCGATGACGTAGGCCGTGTTCTCGGCTCTGCCGAACTCGTCGAGAAACGCGATCGCCCGGCGCGGCTCATCTTGGTAGACGACTCCCACGAAGCTCACAGGCTTGCCGACGTACGCGGCGGCCGCCGCCTCCAGAACCGGATGCTCCTGCCGGCAGGGAAAACACCAGGAGGCCCAGAAGTTCACCACGACGACGTTTCCCCGCAGGTCGGCGAGGCTGAGCACACCGTCCTGCTCGAGATACGCGAGCGTGTCCTCAGGTGCCGGCTTGCCGATGAGGGGGGAGGCGATCAGGCTCGGATCCTTCCCGAAGCCACTGCTGAACACGACGACCATGGCGATCACGATCGCCAGAATCGCAGCGAGGCTCAGCCACATACCGATTCTCGGTCGTGTCGTCTCGCTCATGCCGGCTGTCCGGTCGTGGTCAGCTCTTCTCGAGCGGGCTTGCGCACCAGCCATGCCCACAGGCCACCGACACTGACCAGGAACCCGCCGGCCCAGACCATCCAGAGCACAGGAAACCAGAACAGGTCGAGCGTGACCTGGCTCTGATCGATCGCCCGCAGCGACAGATAGAGGTCGCCGGCCAGTGACCCGCGAACGTCGGGGGATGCCACGGACTCGCGCCCGTTGGCGTACTGGTTGAGGCGCGGCTGCAACTCTGCGACGACGCGGCCGTTCTTGACGACTTGTATGAGTGCTCCGGTCACGAACCGGTTCGATTCGACTCTGTCGAACGTGTTCACATACGTGAGGTCGAATCCTGCAAACTGGGCGGTGTCTCCAGGAGCGAGTTGCACCTGAGTGCGAAGCGAGAGGTTCGCGGAAAGTGCCATTCCGATCACCAGGATTGCGACCGCAGCGTGTGCGATCTGTCCACCCCAGTATCCGGGATCGGAGCGCATCGTGTGCAGCGACGCCAGGGCGAGATTCTCCTGACGCTTCTCGGCGTGCTTGCGGCTCGTGTCCCAGAGTTGGCGGGCGATGACGGCGATGACGAACGAGCCGAGCAGAATCGCGAGGACGACCGACAGGCTGCGTCTGCCGAACACGATTCCGACGGCGGTGACCGCGAGGGCAAATCGCAGGGGATTACGGACACGGGCCCATACGATCGGCCCTCGAGCTGCCCGCCACGGAGTGATCGGGCCGATGCCCATCGTCAGGAGCAGGAGGAAGCCGATCGGCACCGCGAGCTTGTCGAAGAAGGGACGACCGACCCCGACTTCGGAACCGGTGATCGCGTCGATGATGAGCGGATACAAAGTCCCGGTCAGGACGACGAAAGCGAACACGGCCAGGATGAGGTTGTTGGCAAGCATTGCTCCTTCGCGGCTGGCGAGCGAGTCGAGCCGAGGCGCGGAAGCCACCATGTGGGCGCGTGTGGCGAACAGTCCGAACGACAAGACAAGCGTCACCGCGAGGAACCACAGCAATGCGGGACCGATCGGTGACTGCGTAAAGCTGTGCACGGAGTTGATGATTCCTGATCGTGTGATGAACGTCCCGAGGATTGTCAGGGCGAATGTCGAGATGACGAGGACGAAGTTCCAACTCTGCAACATGCCGCGCCGAGACTGCACGGCAGCGGAATGCAGAAATGCGGTGGCGGCCAGCCACGGCATGAACGAGGCGTTCTCCACCGGATCCCATGCCCAGAAGCCGCCCCACCCCAGCACCTCGTACGACCAGAGTCCGCCGAGCACGATACCGGCGGTCAGGAACACCCAGGCGACGAGGGTCCACGATCGGGTCCGCTTGAGCCAGTCCGTTCCGCCGGCACCGATCACGAGCGCGGACATGGCGAAGGAGAACGGCACCGACATCCCCACATAGCCGATGTAGAGCATCGGTGGGTGGATCGCCATCAGTGGATGGTTCTGCAACAGCGGGTTTGGTCCGAAACCTTCGAGGGCTGCCTGAGCAGGGGCCCATGGGAATGGGCTCGACAGATGGCAGCCCACCTGTGCGGCCTGGGTGCAGACCTCGAACGGATTCGAAATCGTCAGCATCATCGCGAAGAAGAACGTCGAGATGATCCCCATGATCGCCAGTGCCCCCGCCCCCAGAGCGTCGGCTTTGTGAAGGCGCTGTGAGGCGAAGTACACGGTGGCGACGAACACGGCCAGGATGACTCCCCACAGGACGATGCTGCCTTCGAGCGCCGCCCAGGCCGATGCCATCTTGTACAGGAGCGGGGTACTCGACGTCGAGTTGTTCGCAACGTACGCGACAGAGAAGTCGTTCGTCAGAAGCGCGATCTCGAGGGCGATTATCGACAGGATCCCGCCGCCGAGCAGCCCATACACCGGGTACCTCAGCTTGGTCACAGGCATCCTGGTGGATGCGGACTGGACTCTGAAACCCTGGATTGTGAGCGCGATCGCCGAGACCAGCGCGATCAGAACGCCGAGACTGCCGAGTGTCGCGGCCATCCGATCAACTCCCCTTGGGCGGTACCAGCGCCTCGTGCTTGTCGTCTTTTGCGTTGTACTGCTCGTTGTGTTTGACGATCAGCACATCAGAGACGAAGCGATCACCCTGCCACGAGCCCTCGACAACGGCGCCTGCTCCGCCCTGGAACAGCTGCGGCGGGGCACCTTCGTTGTCGACGTCGATCGTGCTCTGCCCATCGGTCACCTGGAAGCTGACACCGGTGGGGGTCGTTGTGATGCTGCCGTCGACGACGAGTCCGCCGAGTCGGAACCGTTCGCCGTCCGGGAAGTCGGCCCGCTGTTGTAGCGCCTCGGTGGGGGTGAGGTAGTAAACGAGGTTCTTGTTGAGGTTGCCGAACGCGAAGAAACCGACCGCGATCAGAACCACGATGATTGCCGGAATGATGAACCAGCGATGTGCCATGGTCAGTTACCTCTCTTGAATCGTTTGGAGACGGACCGGAACCGCACGACGAGGCTGATCGCATAGATCGTTATGAACCCGTAGACGAGAGAGTAGGCGAAGACCACCCAACTTCCAGTGAACTCAGTCATCGATGTCACCTCCCAGGATCGGGGCCGTTATGCCGGCTCCGGCGATCTCCAAGTTTTCGTTCGCTTCTCGTTCTTCGACGGCATCTGCCATCTGCGCGATCCATACCCGGGTTACCATGAACGCCAGGTAGATCAAGGTGAAGGTGCCCAGATTTACCATCAGCGCACGCAACATCAAAGGATTGATGGAGGGGTTGCCGGCACGCTCGAACGTCTCGGGCCGCAGCACCGTTGCCGTCTGGTGCAGGGTGCGCCACCACGTCACGGAGAAGTGGATGAGCGGGACCTGCACGAATGCGATGATGCCGAGTACTGCAGCGCGTCTCGCTCTCGTATCCGGGTCTGCGATGCTGCGCCGCAAGGCGAGGTAGCCCAGATAGGTGACGAGGATCAACGCGGTGAGCACCAGTCTGGCGTCCCCCCAATCCCAGAAGGTTCCCCAGACGGGCCGTCCCCACAGCATGCCGGTGATGAGTGCCGTCGCGGTGAAGAAGACGCCCATCTCCGCCGAGCTGGCGGCGACCCTGTCCCAGGAGTGCTTTTTGGTGACGAGATAGCCGATGCCGGCGACCAGCACGACCCCGAAAGAGACGAAGGCGAGCCACGCCGACGGGACGTGTACGTACATGATCTTCTGGAAGATTCCCTGGAACTCATCGATCGGTGCCGTGATGCCGAATGTCAATCCAACAGCAACACCGACGACCGCGAGTGCCGACAGTATCTGGACGGAACGTTTCAACGGGATGTCTCCTCGAGTGGGCGGGCGGTGATCACACCGACGACGGTAAGGGCAAGGTTCATGGCTACAAGCAAAACGATCCAATTGAGGATACTGCGGTCTAAGCGAAGCGCTTCCACCACCTGTGACGAAGCGATCAGGAGCGGAACGGAGAGTGGGGCGACGAGCAGGGGGGCGAGCGTCGCACGAGTCCGGAGGCCGGCTGTCACGCCCCCTGCCAAGGTGCCGATCAGGGCGAGGCCGATGGCGACGAGGAGCACGATCAGCACGAGCCATCCCCAGCCGCGAATCGGCGAGGGGTTGTACAGCACGATGTCGAGGGGTACGAGTACGAGTTCGAATCCGAGCAAGAGAAGGGCACTGGCCGTCGAGCGGCCCACGAACGTGGCGGCAGGGTCGATGCCCAGCAAGGTCAAGAGTTCCCGCTGTGCCGGTTCGTCGGTCGCGGACTGGCGAAAAGCGACCAGCATGCCGAACAGGAGGGTGATGGCGAAGAACATGCCCGGTCCGATTCGCGCGAGCATCGCCTTTTCCGTCCCGATCGCCATCGGGAGCAGGAGCAGTGCGACCGCGCCGAAGGGAACGGTGATCGACAACACTTCTCCTGCTCGTCCTTCGATCTTGAGATCCTTTCGCATGATCTCGAACGCCTGACGCCAGAACTCACGTGCACTCATGTGGCCACCAGACCCTCGACCGCAGTTCCGCCGACGAGCTCGTACGTGCGCTCCACGAGAGGGAGCATTCGGTCCGGCTCGTGGGAGACGAGCACGACACATCCGCCCCGCCGTTTCACTTCCGCAACGGTCGCCTCGACCAGCATTGCGGCCATCTTGTCGAGGCCGGCATGAGCCTCGTCGAGGAGTAGCAGGTCGGGCTGCGTCATGAGTACGCGGGCGAACTCGACCCTGCGCAGCATTCCGTGAGACGAGTGATCGGCTCTGCGGTCCATGGCACCCCCCAACCCCACTTTCTCGAGGGAACGCTTCACGCTCGCGTTGGCGATGCCGGCAAGGCGCGCAACGAATTCGAGGTTCTCTTCGAGGGTGAGTTCGTCGTAGAGGGCCGGGAGATGCCCGAGGAGCGCCATGCGGCGTCGGATGGCCGGGGACGGTTCACGATCGAGGGGTGCCCCGAGCACCGTCCCTTTGCCTTCGGTGGGGCGCAGCAGGGTGGCGAGAACTCTCAGAAGTGTCGATTTTCCGGAGCCGTTGGGACCAACGATCCCCACGCCTTCACCGGGATCGACACGTAGAGAGACATCGCGCAGAACGGTGAGCCGGCCGAACCGCACGCCGACGCCATCGAGGTTGATCAACGGTACGTTCACGAGTCCAGAATGTTACGGGATCGGGCGGCGATGACTCGAATCGAGAGGCTGATCAGACCTGTACCTACTCCGGTGATGTACCAGGCGCCGAGGCCTCGGTGAAGACCGACCCGCCTTCTTGCTTCCCCTCGCAGGGGAAGTGGCCTCGGGGCTTTGGCCGAGGTCGATGGGGTGTCTTTCCTTCCCCTCGCAGGGGAAGTGGCCTCGGGGCTTTGGCCGAGGTCGATGGGGTAGAGACTTTTCACACACCGCCATCGCCTCGAAGACTCGGCACTTCTGTCTGAGGGGTCTGGCTCCGGCTGCGCCGGTCCTGGTACACCCCCATCGCCTCGAAGACTCGGCACTTCCCCCTGAGGGGGAAGGAAAGAGGTTGGGGTGCTGTTCTTGCTTCGCGTCGCAGGCAGACTCCGAGAGAAGACCGACCCGTCTTTCTTGCTTCCCCTCGCAGGGGAAGTGGCCGAGGTGAGGAACGAGCCGAGGTCGATGGGGTAGAGACTCTTCACACACCGCCATCGCCTCGAAGACTCGGCACTTCCCCCTGGAGGGGGAAGGACAAGAGGTGAGGGTTGTCGGAAGTGCTGCTCACCCGTTTCCTGCTGAGGTGGCAGAAGAAGGGCTCGCTGTCTTGCTAGCGTGAGCGCATGATCCCTCGGGTTCTCGCCATCGTTCTTGCCGGAGGCGAGGGAAGCCGCCTCTTCCCGCTGACACGCGATCGTGCCAAGCCCGCCGTACCGTTCGGTGGTGGGTACCGTCTCGTGGACTTCGTCCTGTCGAACCTCGTCAATGCGGGCTTTCGCAGAATCGTGGTCCTGACCCAGTACAAGAGTCACAGTCTGGACCGCCACCTCGCTCAGACGTGGAGGTTGTCTCCGCTCCTCGGCAGCTATGTCGCCGCCGTTCCGGCTCAGATGCGGCGGGGACCGCAGTGGTTTGCAGGTTCTGCCGACGCGATCTACCAGAACCTGAACTTGATCGAAGATGAGCGTCCGGACCATGTGCTCGTGTTTGGTGCTGATCACATCTACCGGATGGATCCCCGACAAATGCTCGAACAGCACATCGACACAGGGGCAGGGGTCACCGTCGCGGGCATCCCGGTACCGATCGAAGAAGCGAGTGAGTTCGGGATCATCGACGCGTCCGAAGATGCCAAGATCCGAAATTTCGTCGAGAAACCGGAGCAACCGCCGTCGATGCCGGGCGATCCGACACGTGCGTTCGCGTCGATGGGCAACTACGTCTTTCATACCAAGACGATGCTGAAAGCACTGAGGGAGGATGCGGACGATCAGGACTCACGACATGATCTGGGCGGCAACATCATCCCGAAGCTGACCGAGCGTGGTGAGGCGTACGTCTACGACTTCGCAGGCAACCGCGTCCCCGGCCAGACGGATCGAGAACGCGGGTATTGGCGAGATGTCGGCACGTTGGACACGTACTACGAAGCCAGCATGGACCTCATCGCCGTCAACCCGGTGTTCGACATGTACAACGAACGCTGGCCGATCCTCACGTGGGACTTCCCTCGTCCTCCTGCGAAGTTCGTCCACAATGTCGAAGGTCGTCGTGGCAGGGCACTGAACTCCCTCGTGGCCAACGGGACGATCATTTCGGGAGCGGTGATCCGCCAGTCTGTGGTTTCTTCGAGGGTGCGGGTGCATTCGTATGCGACGGTTGAGCAGTCGGTTCTCTTCGAGGGTGTGAGCGTCGGTCGCGGTGCCGTCGTGAGGAGAGCGATCATCGACAAGAACGTCCAGGTTCCGGACGGATTCCAGATCGGCGTCGACCCGGCCAAGGATGCCGAACGGTTCACCGTGTCACACGGAGGGGTCGTGGTGATTGGCAAAGGCGGTCGCCTTTGAAAGTCCGCCGAGGACCGATGGCACGGTCCCGGCAAACTTCTAGAGAACCTTTCGGAAGACCCGGTGGTTCTTGTGGGGTACCCCTCCGATGTTGATGAGGTCACGACGCATCTGGACCGCCGTCTCGGCCACCTGGGTGAGCTCATATCGGTCGAACCCGGCCCGCTGGAATACCTCGGCGAGCTCCCGGTACAGCAGGGCGTTGCCACCTCTGCGCTGATACTCGGGGAGGATTCCGATGCCGTTGGCGACAACCCAGTTGGTGGTGCGGAGCTCTCTGAGGAGTGACACGGCTGCGAGAGAGAAGAGCCGACCTCCCATCTTCTGAAGGGAGCCGGACACGTCCGGGAAAGTGAGCACGAATCCGACAGGTTCGTCGTCGTTGGTGACGATGAGCTTGAGCAGGTCCGGTCGAGCCACGGGGATGATCTGCTTGACCACGAAGCTGACTTCCGCGTCGGTGAGGGGCACGTACTCCCAGTTGTCCACGAACGAGTTGTTGTACGTCCGTGCGATTCGTTCCGCCCAGCGGTAGATCTCCCAACGGGAGCGGAAACGATGAACTCGCAGTCCTGAACGCCGCGCCGCACGCTCTGCGATTCTCGGGATGCGAGGATCGAGAGAGAATGTCGACGGGTCGATGACGTGGGAAATGAAGTCGATCTCTTTGACGAAGCCGTTCTCCTTCGCCAGTCGGATGTAGTACGGGAAGTTGTAGTTGAGCATCGACATCGTCTGGCGCTGCTCGTAGCCGCGTTCGAGGATGCCGTATCCGTCAAACGGACTCAGCCCTTTGGGGCCGACGATGGCTTCCATGCCTCTGGCGGCAGCCCAGTCGAAAACTCGTCCGAACAACGCTGCCGCCGCCTCGGAGTCATCCTCCACATCGAAGAAGTAGAACTCGGCTTCTCGACTGTCGTGGGTCGCATTGAACCGGGTATTCTCGAGAGCGCCGATGCGGCCCACATCTCTTCCGTCCCGCACGGCGATGAAGAAATCCGCCACGGAGTGCTCGTAGAACGGGTGCTTCTTGGGGTTGAGCATCGTGGCGATGTCCATCTTCAGCGGAGGCACCCAGAACGGGTCGTTCTCGTACAGGCGATAGGGGAAGTCGATGAAACGCTTCACCTGTGCCCGATTCGTGACGTCGACCTTCTCGATGGTGAGCATGTCAATGCCTTCCTGTGTCCTCCACGGCGAGATTTCGTGCTTCCCGGATCACCGACACGACGAAGATGACGATCAGGATCGCAGCGAGAGCCCCAATCACCAGGTCGTAGACCCCGACGGTACCAAACACGGTGCTGATGCGGGGAATCGGACCGAAGAAGAGTAGAGCGTTGAACCCGATGATGAGGACTCGCACCTCGGTGGGTCCGAACCGTCCGTATGAGATCTGGAACACGCCCCGCACGTACGTTGTCAGGTACACGTAGATGGAAAGGAGCAGGTAGCCGACCAGTGCGACGGCGGCAACGTTGAACGACACGTAGGGAGAAAGCCCAAGACCGAGCGCCACCAGCGTTTCACTCACGCCGTCGACGGCATGGTCGACGAAGTATCCGTACTTGGGTCGTTCGATGTGCCGGTACCGTGCGATCGTTCCGTCGAGGGAATCCCCGAACCAGTTCACGACGAGGCCGAAACTGGCGAGCCACAGGAACCATGGCGATGCGTTGCTGGCCCAGTATCCACCGAAGGTCATCAGCGATCCGACGATGCCGATCAGCGTGAGAGTGTCGGGTGTCATCCGCTCGGGCATATGCTCGGAGAACCAGCGCAACGCTGGACGCTCGAGCGGTCCGAGCAGGATGTCGTTGACTCGCTCGTGGGACGGGGAGTCGCTCATTCGGCCTCCTCCGCATCCGGCCACACCGGGAAGAACATCAACCACTGCTCAGGGTGGGCACGAATGATGTTCTCCACCTCGTCGAGCGTCTCACGCCACAGTGCAGCAGCCACGTCGTCCCCTTCAATCTTCAGTGGATCGATCTGTCTTCCGACGTTGAGACGGTACCGGCCATCGGGGGTTCGTTCCACCCAGACGATCTGCAGCAGAGCGTCGGTCGATACCGCGAGCCTGGCAAACCCGTCCCACAGGCGGGCGTCCTTGCCGAAGAACCTTGCTGTCTGCGCGCGTTTCCTGCGGGGCGGTGGCCGGTCGACCGATGTGAACACGACACCGCCGTTGCGAAGCCGCTGGGCGGCCTCTCGCATGGCATCGCCAGAAGACGGGGTGAGGATGAGCCCTTCGGTCGTTCGCAGGTCGTTCATGAGCTCATAGCCGGACGGGGGGAGAGCGTAGGAGAGAACCTGGATGTCGTATGCGTCAGAACGGGGGCAGGCGGCGAACCCCATCCCTGCGAGATCCAGGGTGCTCACGTGTGGGCCCACGACGAGGATTCCCCGGCCGGGACGGTTGGCCGGGTCGAGAACCTCCCAGATCGTCTGCGGCATCTCGACGAGCCTGCGGTTCTCTTCGATGGTCCCTCCGAGGGCACGGAAGAAGTCGTAGCTTCCGCTCGCCGAGTGGAACAGGACCTCGTGCACATAGGAGTCGAGTCGAGGGTCGTCGGGAGTGGTGTCGAGGACGACTGCAAGGTTGGCGCGAATCGTTCGTGTGAGTGACGAGTTGCGGCGGGCAATCCGGCGGGTGACTCCTCTGAGGACGGTGTGACCGAACCGGCGTGGAACGAGAGCACTGAGACGCATGGCGAGTCTGGTGCCGGTGCCGGTGACGAGGAACTGCTGAAGGTTCACGAACGATCGAGCGCAGCGTAGCGGTATCGCGTAGCGGGAATCCAGGCAGGATGCGCTGAGCGACGCCCTCAGGGGGAAGTGGCCGAGGCGCGGAATGAGTCGAGGTCGATGTGATGTGGCCTGCGCGGGAGTGATTCCGGCAGACCACGGCTCCGAGACATGTCAGGGGACGGCTCTGCGCTTGTACGCTGGTGGATGCCGAAAGGATCACATGAGAGAACCTGCCACGCATCTGCACATCGATCGCCGGTTCTGCGGTTCGCCTCGGCTGCTCGAAGAAGGGCGGGCCGAAGTTCGAATGACAACCATTGAAGCCATGGCCGTCGATGATCGGGGACTTGTCCACGGCGGGTTCGTGTTCGGACTGGCCGACTATGCGGCGATGCTGGCCGTGAACGATCCGAATGTCGTGCTGGGAGGCGCCGATGTCCGCTTCAGCGCCCCGGTGCGGGTTGGCGACGAGGTCCTGGCGACGGCCACGATGACCTCGGCCGTTGGGCGGAGCCGAAAAGTCGAAGTGACCGTGGATCGCGACGAAGAGACCGTGATGAAAGGTGTGTTCACCTGTTTCGTTCTCGACCATCACGTCCTGGGAGGAGACGACGATGCACGGCGGTGACCGCATCGCTCGGGTACTGGCCGGCCATCGGGTCGGAACATTGTTCACTCTGTGTGGGGGCCACATCTCGCCGATCCTGTCCGGCGCGAAGACCGCCGGCATCCGTGTCGTCGATACGCGGCACGAGGCGGCAGCGGTCTTCGGTGCCGATGCCACGGCTCGACTGACCGGTGTGCCCGGCGTCGCTGCGGTGACCGCCGGGCCCGGCGTCACCAACGCGTTGACAGCCATCCAGAATGCCTCCCTGGCCCAGTCCCCGGTGGTGGTGCTCGGTGGCGCCGTCGCAACGGCCCTGAAGGGCAGGGGGGCGCTGCAGGACATCGACCAGGCTTCCGTCGTCCGCCCGCACGTCAAGGAGCTGTTCAGGGCCCGCCGGGTGCGGGATCTCGAACCGATGCTGACCGAGGCGTTCCGGGTCGCCGAATCGGACGTGCCGGGCCCGGTATTCGTGGAGGTGCCCGTCGACCTCTTGTATGCCGAGCAGACAGTCCGCGAGCTATACGTGTCGGGAGGTGCGCCGAAGAACCTCGCCGGTCGGCTGACCCGCCGCTACCTGCAGTGGCACGTCGACCGACTCTTCTCCGACATGGACGGAAACTTCACAACCCATCCGGCTCGTGTCCCTGTGCCTCTGAACGTGCAGGTGGAGCGGGCCGCGAAGGTGGTCGCGAAGGCGAGCCGCCCGGTTCTGGTCGTGGGCAGTGGGGCAATGCTGCTTCCCCGAGAGGCCGGTGATGTGGCCGCTGCCGTAGAGGCCTTGGGCATGCCCACATGGCTGGCGGGGATGGCCCGCGGCCTGCTCGGTGTGCGCCATCCGTTACACGTGCGTCATCGACGTCGCGAGGCGCTGCGAGAGGCCGACCTGGTGGTCCTCGCCGGCATGCCGATCGACTTCCGGCTCGACTACGGACGAGTGATCGGCCGCGACGCGAACCTGGTTACGGCCGGCAGGGACGGACGTTGGCTGTCGAAGAACCGCACCCCGACGGTGACGGTCCCCGGCGACGCCGGACGTTTTCTTCAGCAGCTCGCGGAGCTCGCAGCAGGGCGTCGTTCCGACGGGTGGCTGGAGCAACTCCGGCGCCGGGACGTCGAGAGGGACGCCGAGATCGATCGACAAGGCGGACAACCGGTCGACCCGATCAACCCCCTCAGGTTGCTCCAACGCATCGACGCGGCGATGGCGGACGACAGCATCGTCGTCGCCGACGGCGGCGACTTCGTGGCGTCGGCGGCGTACATCCTGTGGCCGCGAGGTCCGCTGCGGTGGCTGGATCCCGGTGTCTTCGGGACGCTCGGGGTCGGTGCCGGGTTCGCGATGGCCGCGGCGCTGGCGCAACCGAACGCGGAAGTCTGGTTGCTGTACGGGGATGGTGCCGCAGGGTTCAGCCTCATGGAGTTCGACACGTTCGCTCGTCACGGACTTGGGGTCATCGCCGTGATTGGAAACGATGCCGGATGGACCCAGATCGCCCGCGATCAGGTGACGATTCTCGGCGACGATGTCGGCACGGTGCTGGCGCCTACGGACTATCACACGGTCGCAGAAGGTCTGGGCGGGGCGGGGTTCCTGCTCGACGATCCGGCTGACGTCGATGGCGTGCTCGCCGAGGCGAAAGCGGTGGCCGCGTCCGGTCGGCCGGTGCTGATCAACGCCCGCATCGGCAGGACGGAGTTCCGCAGAGGTTCGATGTCGATGTGAAGAGCCGGGCCATGTTCCCTATTCATGGGGAGGTTGGCGGGGAACGCCGGTGAGCCCGCCGAGCGATACAGGGCACGCATCTCTGCGACCAGGCATCGCTCATCGAGACAGATCACCCTGCCGGAATCATCGGATCGGGCCGGGGTGATCTGTCTCGACCCGTGGCGCCTTATGGCCCTTCGAAGCCGACGGCAACAGCCCCTACTCCCGCGCCGCGGCCTCCTGTCGACCCGTGGGCGCGACACGAGATACCGGGTACTGGTACCGCCGTCAGGGGGTCGCGACCTGCAGAGTCACCGTGCCGTTCCAGGTGCCGGCTGTGGCGTCCTTCGTGTAGGTGATCTGGAGGGGTAGTTCATATGTGCCGGGCTTGACTCCCGACACATCGAGGTGGAACGCGGCGTAATCGGATTCGCCGTCTTCGAGCCTGGCGTCATGGGCGAGACTGGTGAAGATTCGGCCCGCCGGGTAGGTCACGACGATGCCCGGCGGTGGGCTGACGGTCATCCGGACGTTGTCGAGACGTGGGGCGTTGCCGAGGACGCCGATGCTGATCCAACCGGCCGTTCCGACAGTGGTGACGTCGGTGGTCACCTGTGCGAGGTCCGTACCCGAGAATGAGGTGACCGGGACTCTCACGATGAAATCACTGCTGTGTGGGGTGCCTCGAGAGGTATAGGTGACGGTCAACCCGAGAGTCACATTCCTGCGAGTGTCGTACGGGACGGTGATATGGATGGCGGTGAAATCGATCTCTCCGTCGGAAAGCGTCGCGTCGGCCATCAGTGACGTGTAGCTTCCGGTGTTCTCCGGATAGCGGATCTCCCAGCCCGGCTCAGGATTCTTGACCGTCACCTTGAAGTTGTCGGCGTCGGCACCTATGGACTGCCAAAGGACCTGGATCCAAGCCGAGTCGCCCTCAACGAGCGCGCCGGTCCTGGCAGTGAGCAGGCGCACCCTCTCCATCTTGCTCATGCCTCCCATTCCTGTCTTGCTCTTCGCCGCGGCCGGTGACATGCCGGAGATGAGCAACAGCGTGGCGACGACGGCGATGAAGCTCGTCTTTGCGAAAGCGTTCCGCTGGTGGCGGCCGGTGGAGGTCAGGTGCTGCATCGCTGCTCGTAGGCCTCTTGCACCTTCTGGCGCAGATCGAATCGACTCGTCAGGTTGTCTTTGAAGTGCCGGTACTGCGCGATGGATACGCCGTTACCGGCGAGGCGACCGTCCAGTTCGGCCTGGATGTCCGCTTGCGTTTCGAACGTGAAGCGCTGGACGTCACACATCCAGCGTCCTTCGATGGAGGCCAGGAGGTCGGCATTGTATGAGGGCGCGCACGCGGCCGTCAGCACGGCCATGATCATGGCAACGGCGATGGCGACGGTGACCTTTCGCATGAACTCAACATCGACTGATGCCGACGGAGACTTGAGCAGCAGATTGACCCAGGGACACGAGTCGGCGGACCATTGCATAGGGGGGAGGGGCGGTCAGGTGGCCGTCGACGGTGCGTCGCCGGGATCACGAGGATTCGGACCAAGTCGGCATGTCGACGTGCGAGGTGTTGCGAGCGACATGGAGGCAGGACGGACACCGCTATTGCCTGTGTGACAGACTACGACCGGCCGTATCGACCCAGTGCACCATCCAACTCCGGCCAGTCGACGATCAGCTCGCTCTTGCCTTCCCGCAGCACGGTCAAGGCGGCTTCGCGGAGCATCCCGGCCAGGTCGGCGAACGACAGACCGTCGGCGCGCCTGGCCAGCTCATCCAGGTCCACGTCGGCGGCAAAGGGCACATCCGACAGGCCCAGCAGGGCCCGGCGGGCGTCGACCTGCGGCAGGCCCAGTTCCACGTGCACCTCGAACCTTCCGGCTCGCAGCAGCGCCGGGTCGATCAGGTCCCGACGGTTCGTCGCGCCGATCACCGCCACGTCGCCACGTTCGGCGACGCCGTCCATCTCGGTCAGGAGCGCTGCCACCACCGAATCGGTCACCGAGGTGGTCGAACGTCCCCGCACAGGCGCCAGTGCGTCGAGTTCGTCGAAGAACAGGATCGCCGGCGCAGCCGCTCTCGCCCGGGCAAAGACTTCCCTGACTCCACGCTCGGACTCTCCGACGAACTTGTCCAACAGCTCCGCACCCTTGATCGGGAAGAACGCCGCACTGGACTCGTGCGCCAACGCTCGCACGACGAAGGTCTTGCCCGTCCCCGGTGGCCCGTACAGCAGCACTCCTCGGGGTGGGTCGATCCCGAGCCGCTCAAACCGGTCGGGGCTGGTGACAGGCCAGATCACGGACTCCGTCAACCGTTGTTTCACGTCTGAGAGGTTCGCCACCTTCTCGAACCCGTACGACGGCACCTCGCCCATCGGCACCGACCCGAGCGACGGCACGGTTGACTCGACCGCCTCGAGGAGCAGGTCGGTCGTCAACTGCCCGCCGCGGCGCGTCGCCAGCGCCGACGCGTGGACCACCGCCGCGGTGATGTCCGCACCCGAGAACCCGGCCGACCGAGCTGCCAACAGCTCGAAGTCGAGGTCCTTCGACGGTATCCGCTCCGTTGCCGCTTCGAACATCAGTCGGCGCCGCTGCAGATCCGGCGGTGGGATGGTCAGCGTGCGGGGGAGCAGCGCCGAGCCTGCCAGCGTGTCCTCCAGCGTTGCAGCCGACGTCACACCCAGGACGCACGCAACGCCGGACCGCTCCGCCACCGCGTCGAGGAACCAACGCAGAATTGCCGCCACCTGAGTACGGAATGGCGCCAACCCCTCTTCACCGGCGACCGCCTCCACTCGGTCGACGAACAGCACCGCCGGTCGGGCGGCCAGCTTCACCGCCTGCTCGAGCATCGTCAACAGCCGATCCGGTTTGAAGACCAGGTTGAGGTTCACCTCGGTCACCGTGGCGCCGGCCGCAGCTGCGGCGGCGCCCACCAGCTCGGACTTGCCGCATCCCGTCGGTCCTTCCAGCTGCACACCGGCGACCTTTGGCAGGCCCCACGCCGTCGGCAGGTCGTTCGGCGACGTCAGCAATGTCAGCCATCCGGTGAGCGTCTCCAACTCCTCGTCGAGACCGGCGAGGGCCGCCACGTCCCGGGCACGACGCGCCGGCGCCGCCGGTATGGGCGGAACGGCGCTCGACTCGGGCACGAACCGGGTAGCGGCGGTCACGATTCCTGCAGGGCCGGGGGAGACCGTCGCGATCCGTAGAGTCACCGGATGGCTGTCGCCATCCGCGTAGGAAGGGTCGACGGCAAGCATGTCACCCGGAGTGACCGGTCGGCCCTGCAACGCGTGTACGAGCGTGCGGGCGTCGAGAGGCAGTTCGTCACCGGCGATCATGACCACTTCTGCCGTGGGCAGCATCACCCGTTTGGCCTCGATCGCCTGGCCGGCGGTGACGCCGGCATTCGTGAGCGTCTCCGGACCAAGCCGCAGCGCGGTGATCTCGGACAGGTCGGCGGGACGTACGATCGTGTGGGTCTCACCGACCTGGAGCACACCTCCACCGGGCAGACCCATGGCCGACAGCAGTGTCGCGTCGGCACCCGCAATCGGATCGGTGCCGGTACGGACGGTGAAACGCATCGGCGCAATCGTAGGTCGTGGCTGGGGTCATTGGAAAGGTCGGTTCCCGAAGGCAGGTGGTTTCGGCCCAGAGCACGACGCGTCCCCTGCAACGACCTCTGGTCGCTGCACGGGCCGTGGGGCGGATCGCAATACGTTGCAGGCCTCGTTTCGGGCAGGGGTCCCGTGGAGTGTCGCTCGACGCGACAACATCAGCGATGAGAGCCGACGTCCGCCAAAGAAGGCTTCGGGATCGGCCTACGCGGCAGTGCCAGCGACCCTGAGGCGTCCAGGAGGCGAACGCGAGTGCCGGTGAGCCATCGCCATATGAGGTGCGTCTCCTCTGCAATCCGGACCGACGGTGGCGTCGGTGGCCAGTCGTCGTCGAGGCCGGCGGTCGCAGAGGTGAGGGCCGGACCGGTCGTTCCGTTCCACGCGAGGACGAGACGGCCGCGTTCGATGAGGGCACCGTCGCCGGTGTCGGATTCCACCCGGAGCAGTCCGGCCCTGTTCAGCGCCTGCCACTCACGGCGGCGCTGCAACGCCCTCGCGAGGGCACGGTACCGGTCTCGAGCCCAGGCGGCTTCCTCGAAGCGCCGGAGCGCCGCCATGTCCGACATCTTTTCAGCAAGCGGGTCGAGGAGCAGGGAAGGATCGACAGCGATACCTCGACGGAGGTGCTCGACGATCGGCGCGTACTCGGCCTCCGAGAGGCTTCCGTCACACGGGCACATCGACACACCCAGTTGAGCGGCGGCGCACTGTCCGTCACGTTTGCCCGGCCGGGCGGTGCAGCGCCGAATCGGCAGGGCCTCCCAGATGGCGGTCATCACGAGTTCGGCACTTCGCCGGCTTCGGAAGGGGCCAAGGTAGGCCAGACCATCCTCTCGTTGGGTCCGCACGAGTGACAGGCGAGGAAAGGCTTCCTTGGTCAGTTTGACCCAATGTGATGACTTTGGCGGCTTCGAGCGGCGATTGTGGCGAGGCCGGTGGGCGTGGATCAGCCGGAGTTCGGTGATCTCGGCCTCGAGTTCGGTCGCGCAGACACGATGCTCGATCCTGTCGAGTTCCTGCAGCATCGTCGTCACGGTCCGGCGATGATCGCCATAGAAATAGCTGCGGACTCTCGTTCTCAGGTTCTTGGCCTTGCCGACGTAGAAGACGGTGTCGACGCGATCGTGAAACAGGTAGACACCGGGCCGGCGGGGTAGCGCATCGGTCAGACGGATCTTCGCATAGTGTTCGGACCCGCGTGCCGTCGGGAGTTGGAGGAGATCCTCGAGGGCGGTCACGCCGAGCGTTCCCGCTCGCTCGAGCAGACGATGCAGAATCCAGGCAGTGGCTCTTGCGTCTTCCAGCGCACGATGGGTAGGTTTTGTCGGCGCGCGAAAATGTGCGGCAAGCGTCGCCAACTTGAAGTTGCGAACCTCCTTCCGCACGAGGCGGCGCGCCAGACCCAATGTGTCCACCCACCGGTTGCCGAGCTTCCCGTATCCGAGATCGAGTGCTGCGGCGTTGAGGAACGACAGGTCGAAGCGGACATTGTGTCCAACGATCACTGCTCCGCCGAGGAACTCGAGGAACGCGGGGAACACTTCGTCGATCTTGGGAGCATCGATCACCATCGCGTGGGTGATTCCCGTCAGGACGGTGATGAACGGAGGGATCTCGCATCCCGGATCGATGAGGGTCTGGAACGACCCGATCTCTTCGCCACCTCGATACAGGACGGCGCCGATCTCGGTGATCGCGCAGTCTGGCGGCGTCGTGCCGGTGGTTTCGAGGTCGAGGACACAGAACGGTACGTCGCACAACGGTGCGCCCATCTCGTCGAAACTGCGCTGCATCGCGAGGGTCACGGCTCCCGTCTCCCGAACATGTGTTCGATGCTAGCGCCTCGACCGGCAACCTTTGCGGCGTTCTGCCGGCCAGGAACGCCGAGCACCCCCCTTTCCCCCCGTTCTTGCGTGAGCTGGTTGCCTATGGCACGGGCGGCCTCACGCAAGAAGGGTTGGGGGCGCCTTCGTTGTGCGGATCTTGCCTCGGCATCGACACCCCGAACGTCACCGGCCAAGGCACCGGCCGGGACGAGTGACAAGAACGGCTATCGGTTGTCGGTTGTCGGTTGTCGGCGGGTTGAGCGTTGGCGGACGGCCTCGTACAGCATCACACCCGCGGCCATCGCCGCGTTGAGGCTGTCCGCGTCACCGAGCATCGGGATACGGACCGCCTCATCGGTAGATTTCAGCCAGGTCTCGGACAGGCCGTACTGCTCCGAGCCGATCACGAGTGCGCTCGGTCCCCGGTAGTCGGCTTCCCAGTGGAGGCGTTCGGCGGCCGGGGTGGCGGCAAACGTCTTGACATCGCGCGCTGCGAGCCATACCGACGTCTCGGTGCTCGATGCGACGGCCAGCGGCACGAGGAACAGACATCCCAGCGATGCCCGTACGACATTCGGATTGAACGGGTCGGTCGTCGGGTCGGAGACGATCACTGCATCGACGCCTGCGGCATCAGCGGTTCTCAGCATCGTGCCGAGGTTTCCAGGCTTCTCGATCGACTCGACGACCAGAACGAGTGGGTTCTCGTTCAGCTCGATGCGGTCCAGTTCCGTCGGAAACTGTCGGGCAAGGCCGATGAGGCCTTCCGGTCGGTCCCGGTAGCTGACCTTACGGAAAGGGTCTTCAGCAAACTCGACGAGGCGAGCGCCGGCGACCCCGGCAGCCTCGAGGAGAGAGTGCTCATTCGCGCCAAGAAACAGCGGAGGGCAGTAGGCGACTTCTTCGAGTTGGATGCCGGATTCGATCGCCCGGGCGAGTTCTCGATATCCCTCGATCGTGAAGAGTCCCTCGGCATCACGATGACGTCGGTTACGGAGCCGCACGAGGTGCTTGACCCGTGGGTTCTGGGTCGAGGTGATGCGAGGTTCGGTCATGACTCCATCTCCAGGCGGGCCTCCTCGAGAGGCTTGGCGGCCGAATTCGTGCGGAAGCCGAGCGGCGCAGCGCCGATACGCCCGCACGCCGGCGATACCCTCACGGCGTCACACCCGCCTTCGGCGGGACGGGCACCCATGGCACGCCATTGCCGGCGGAGCGAAGGTCGCGGATCGGTCTCATCTCACCATCCACATCTCGGGCTCTCCGGGTGCTGCGGCGGTCCCGGTCACACTTGGCCCACATACAGGCTCTGGAGGGAACGCCCAAGAGGACCCTGTTCATCGTACAGGGACGATTGGGCCAGGCCGACACCGTGCGGTTGGAGGATCGTGTTCGAATGCATCAACACCCACTCTCCGGCGGGTTCGCGATGCAGATAGGCGGTCAGATCCGGGTTGATATAGAGGAATTGCCGCCAATTCACGATCGAGGAGATTCCATTCCCGCAGTCTGCGGCGACGAGCACCCGTTGCAGCGGCGTGGGTGGCTGCTCATCCACGACATTGGGCATCAGCCGGATCCACGCCGTTGCCGGACCGATCTGCGTCATGGATCCTTCGATGAAACGAACATCGAGGGCATCGGTGACGAAACTCACGGAGTCCCAGGTGAAACCGACACCGGACGTGCACTCGTCGGGGAGGCGCGATGGTGCGACGGCTGGGACCGGCGGCAGATCGAGACCCTCATGGCGGCGGATCCTGAGCGCGTGTGCCGCCGCCACCGGAGTGCCATCGACCGCCAGCGACGCGGTGACGATCTCGACACGTCTGCCGGTACGGACGACTGCCGCCGTGGCCTCGATTTCCGCGATGGGTACCGGGCGCAGGAACTCTGCCGTGAAGCGAGCCGTGAACATTGCGGGTGTGCCGACGCTTTCCATGGCGTGGGCCATGAGCGCCGCGGGTGGCCCTCCATGCTGGGCATCCGGGCTCCACGGCCCGGTGGTCAGTTCGGTCGAGCGGAACGTGGTGGCGTCGATCTGTTCGTAGAGGGGTCTCACCATCGCTCCCGATGAAAGATCTCGCCTATCGGCCGCCGCCCTCGCAGGAGAGAGTCGGAGCGTTGGTCGGGAGCCGGGTGACCGATCGTCACGACACCGATCGGGAAGACCGACTCGGGTATGCCGAGCAGATCGCGGAGACCCGGAATGGCATGCACTCCGAGGAACCCTGCGGCGAGTCCCTCGTCGACGGCTGCGAGCAGCACCAGCATCATCGACGCTCCTGCGTCCACCCACCAATACGGCACCGGCCACTCGATCTCCCTGCCACCGGGACTCGCCTTGTCCGGCTCGGCGTACCGGCGGTGGTATGCCTCTTCGGACACGCAAACGACGACATGCACCGGTGCTCGGCTGATCCACGGGTCGAAACCCTTGGCGACATACCGGGATTCTCCGGCGAGATCCGCGATCGCTTGTCGTGTTTGTGCGTCCGTGACCGCAATGAATGACTGGCCCTGAGTGAATCCTGCGCTTGGTGCCCTTGCCGCATAGGCGACGATCCGGTCGATCGCACGTGGATCGACCGGGTCGTCTGTGTAATTGCGCACCATGCGGCGGTGCCGTACGACGTCAGGGAATTCCAACGCCCTACAGCTCCTTTACGGCGGTGATGATGTCACTCATGGCCTTCTTCGCATCGGAGAAGAACATCAGCGTGTTGTCCATGTAGAACAGTGGGTTGTCGATGCCGGCGAAGCCGGGGGAGAGACTCCGCTTGATTACGATCGCATGCTTCGCAAGATCGACATTGAGAATCGGCATCCCGTAGATCGGGCTGGAATCGTCGTCACGAGCCGAAGGATTGACGACGTCGTTCGCACCGACGATCAGCGCGACATCCGTGTAGGGAAAGTCGTCCTCGATCTCGTCGAGAGAGAACAGCTTCTCGTAGGGGACATCGGCCTCTGCGAGCAGGACGTTCATGTGCCCCGGCATCCGCCCTGCGACAGGATGGATGGCATAGCGAACATCGACCCCACGCTCTTCGAGCAGGTCGGCCAACTCCCGCAGGTTGTGTTGCGCCTGAGCGACGGCCAGGCCATATCCGGGCACGACGATGACCGAGTTGGCGTACCCGAGAGTGATCGCGACGTCCTCGGCGGACGCTTTGTGCACCGGCCTCTCCTCGGCACCCGCCGGACCGGATCCGCCATCGCCGCCGAAGGCGGCGAAGAGAACGTGGCCAAGCGTACGGTTCATGGCCTTGACCATGATGTTGGTGAGGATCAGCCCGGAAGCACCGACCAGCGCACCGGAGATGATCAGAGCGTTCTCGCTGATCACGAACCCTGCCAACGCGGCGGCAATCCCCGAGAACGCGTTCAAGAAGGAGATGACGACCGGCATGTCCGCGCCGCCGATCGGGATCACACGAACGATGCCGAGGACCAGCGACAACGCGAGCAGTATCCACATGACCAGCGAGCTCCCGCCGACGATCAGCCATACGACGAGGGCGACGATGACGATCGCAAGGAGGGCATCGCCGACCTTCTGACCCGGGTATCCGAACGGTCGTCCGGGGACGAGGCCCTGAAGCTTCGCATAAGCGACAAAGCTTCCCGAAAGGGTGACCCCGCCGACCAGGATGGTCAGAGCAACGGTGATTGCCGCACGGAGATCGAATGCGGGGCTTCCAGACTTCTCGATGAATTCGGCCGCTGCGACCAGCGCCGACGCACCACCACCAAAGCCGTTGAACGCGGCGACGAGCTGAGGCATCGCCGTCATCTCGACCGTCTTTGCGAGCCACAATCCGACGCCGCCGCCAACAACGATGCCTGCGACGATCACCCACGGGTTGAGGATCTCATACCGGACCAGAGTGACGATGATCGCCATGAGCATGCCGAGCGCGCCGATCTGGTTGCCGCGCCGGGCCGTGGCCGGGCTCTGCAACCGTTTCATGCCGACGATGAACAGCACCGCCGCGATGAGATACAGATAGCCTGCGAGCACGTGGCTCATGAGCGATCCTTGCTCTTGAACATCTCCAACATGCGGTCCGTGACCAGGAACCCACCCACGACGTTGATCGTCGCGAAGGAGACGGCCAGGAAGCCGAGAACGACGCCTGCCGTACCGCCGTAGCGGCCGGCGACGACGAGGGCGGCGATGATCGTGATGCCCGAGATCGCATTCGATCCGGACATCAGCGGTGTGTGCAGCGTTGGCGGCACTTTCGTGATGACTTCGAACCCCACGTACGCCGCGAGAACGAAGACGGTGACGGAGATCAGCAGATCCATCAGTTCGCTTCTCCTTCCAGCAAGGACCGCACGAGTTCGTTGACGACCTTGCCGCCATAGGTGATGCAAGCTCCAGCGGTGATCTCATCCTCGAGATCGATCCGTAGCCCTTCTTCGTGTATGAGATACGTGAGCAGGTTCAGTGTGTTGCGCGCAAACATCTGGCTCGTATGCGTCGCAACACCGCTCACCAGATCTGTCGGGGCGAGGATCCTGACGCCGTGGTGCACGACGACCTCGTCGGCCTTGCTGAGTTCGCAGTTTCCCCCGGTCGCGACGGCCAGATCGACGATGACCGAACCAGGACGCATCGCCTCGACCATCTCACGCGTGACGAGCAGCGGGGCCCGTTTCCCGGGGATCGCCGCCGTCGAGATCACGACATCGTTGCGGGCGACATGGTCGCCGAGCTGCATGAGGAGGCGCTTCTGTGCGTCTTCTTCGAGCTCGCGGGCGTAGCCACCTGCAGCCGTGTCCTGTTGCTGCGCGAGTTCGAGCCGCACGAACCGGGCACCGAGGCTTTCCACCTGTTCGGCTGCGGCTGCGCGAACATCGTACGCAGACACCATGGCTCCGAGACGCCGGGCCGTGGCGATCGCCTGGAGTCCCGCGACGCCGGCGCCGAGGATGAGGACCTTGGCCGGAGCGATGGTTCCCGCCGCTGTGGTGAGCATCGGGAAGAACTTCGTGATCGCGGCGGCTGCTTCGAGTACCGCCTGGTATCCGGCCGCGGTCGCCTGGGATGACAACACGTCCATCGACTGTGCTTTGGTCGTGCGGGGGACCGTCTCGAAGGCCAGGGTGGTGACATTCGCCGCGGCGAGCTTCGCGACGGTCGCTGGTTGGTCGAGAGGCTGCAGCAGACCGATGAGCACGGCTCCGGCTCGGAGCATGGCGATCTGCTCGTCGCTCGGCGGTCGCACCGTGATGACGACATCGGAGCCCCACGCGAGAGACGCCTCCGGTACGACGGAAGCGCCGGCAGCTTCGAATTCCTTGTCGAGGAATCCGGCAGCGACGCCGGCTCCCCTCTCCACGATCACCTCAAACTCCTGTTTGACGAGCCGGAGTGCGACGTCCGGGGTGATGGCTACTCGCCGCTCCTTCGGAGCGGTCTGATTGGGCACACCTATCTTCATTGTCGTCCACCTCGAGGATGTACTTCTCGAAGCTGCAATCTATTGGAACGGGTCCTTATTCCCAAGTTGGGTCAGGGGCACCGTCGGGGGTACCTATCCGTGTGACGTTTGGAGCCCATTGAGCGCCGCATGGCGCGTCTGGACGGTGCCGAGGAGCTCGGTGAGGAAGCCGGCCGCCGGCTTCCGGCAGGGGCCGGGACGCTCACCCCGCGATCCTGCGACGACCCGGGGTTGCGATACGGAATACGGAATGCCCGGCATCCGGCGCCTGCATCACTCTGGCTCGGGTAGCTTGGAGCGATGGACACCGAGTACTACCAGGACCTCATTCGTCCACTCGTCGAAGGGCGCAAGTTCATCCTGGCCGGTGCTGTCCTTGCCGGCTATCCGATGCTCGTCAAGCAGCTTCGTTCCCTGGGTGCCGCCCGGCCGTTCATCGTTGCCTCCAGCCGGGGAACCGGTGAAGTCCCGTTGGAGGAAGACGCCGAGTGGGCGATCCTCGACTTGACGGCAAGCGATGTCATCGAAGACATCCGGGTCACTGCCGCGGCATTGGCAAACCTGGCACCGAAGGTTGAGGTTGCGATCGACGCCTGGGACCCGGAAGGATCGGCGGTGATGCTCGGTCAGCCGTTCTACATGGGTACCCACATCGCCGGCCGGTCTGTGTGGGGGAGGCGCCGCCCGGAGTGGGAGGCGCTCGAGGACAAAGTGCGCGCCGACGCCGTGTGGGATGCTGCCGGCATTGCGAGAGTCCCGTCGGAGGTCGTTGCCGCCGCCGGCGACGAGCTGAGCCTGGGTCACCACTGGCTCGACCGTAGCCTTGGTACCGCCTGGGCGGGCGATGCCAAGGAAGGCTTCAATGGGGGAGCTGTCTACCTGCGCTGGATCCGGAACGCCGCAGATGCCGATGAGGCCTGTGTGTTCTTCGCCGAGCACTGCGATCGTGTCCGGGTGATGCCGTTTCTCGAAGGCATCCCGTGCTCGATTCACGGCATGGTCTTTCCCGACACCGTCATCGCGTTCCGGCCGTGCGAGATGATCACTTTGCGTCCGGAATCGGGTAACAGGCTCCACTATGGAGGCGCAGCGACGTTCTGGGATCCGCCCGACGCCGACCGTGTCGCCATGCGCGACGCAGCGCGAAGGGTCGGCGAGGTCCTGCGCGAGGCGGTTGGCTATCGAGGGGGATTCACGGTCGACGGTGTCATGACCGAAGAGGGTTTTCGTCCCACCGAACTGAATACGCGCACAGGCGCAGCGATCGCAGGCATCCTGGCGGGTGTGCGCGATCTGCCCTTCGGCATGATCCAACGTGCTCTGATCGAAGGCGAGCCGCTCGAGTACCGCCCACGCGAGTTGGAGCGTCTCATCGTCGACTCGGCCGACGAGCATCGCAGCGGCGGTGCCCTGGCTACCGTCGATCGACATCAGGCAGAGACGGACACAAGGCACCTCGTTGCCGCCGGCGATGGCTACCGGGAGGCTCGAGAGGGTGAGGAACCGGAGGCGACACTCGAGTTCGGACCAGGTGCTCTCGGGGGGTTCGTGCACTTCCGTCCCGACCCCGAACGAACGCCGGTCGGTCCGTCACTGGCACCGCGCGCCGCCGCAGCACTGGCCATCGCCGATGAGATCTGGAACCTTGACATCGGACGTCTCTCTCCCGCTCGTTCGGTGCGGTGAGCCTGCCTCGGGAAGCCTCCTCGTTTGGCGGGAGCGGTCGAGAACTGGCAAAGTGAGCCAAACCGAGGTGAAAATGCTGAGTCTCGTCGACCTGCACAAACGCTATGGGAACGTGGTCGCTCTCGATGGGGTGAGCTTCGACGTGGCCCCGGGAAGGATCGTCGGTTTTCTCGGGCCGAACGGCGCCGGCAAGACGACCGCCATGCGCTGCATCTTTGGTCTCGTTCGTCCCGACGCCGGCGAGGTTCGATGGAACGGTGCTCCCGTCGGAGATCGTGACTATCTGCGGTTCGGGTACATGCCGGAGGAGCGTGGGCTGTACCCGAAGATGAGAATCCGAGAGCAGCTCGTGTACTTCGCTCGACTGTCTGGAGTGAGTGCTTCCGACGCGGCGGTGTCGGCCGATCGGTGGCTCGACCGTCTCGGGCTTGTCGACCGAGCCCAGTCGAAACTCGAAGAGTTGTCCCATGGGAATCAACAGCGCGTGCAGCTGGCCGTCTCGCTCGTGCATGAGCCGACGATGGCGGTCCTGGACGAGCCGTTCGCCGGCCTCGATCCGATCGGGGTCGAAGCGATGGCCCGCACGCTGCGGGATCTTGCCACGGGCGGTGTGGGAATCGTGTTTTCGAGTCATCAACTCGATCTCGTTCAGGACGTCTGCCAGGACGTTGTCATCATCAACGAGGGCAGGGTCGTCCTCTCCGGTGAGCTCACGGAACTGCGCGACCGTTCCGAACAGCGTCATCTGGCCGTCACCGTCGAAGGAAAGCCCTGGACTCCCGACCTCTCCGACGTCGAGTCGGTCGGTTCGAACGGCGATCGGTATCTCATCCGGGCGCAGACCGACATCGGCGCCCTCCTCGAGCAGGCTCGGCGTGATGGAGAGGTCACGAGTTTCACCTTCGAGCCGCCGAGCTTGTCCGATCTGTTCAGAGAGGCGGTGCGGAAATGACCGCGCTCCGGCAAGTGTTGCTGGTCGCATGGCGAGACTTCTTCCAGCGCGCCCGAAGCAGGGCCTTTCTGGTGTCGATGCTCATCATCGTTGCAGTGGTGGCGGGAGTCGGACCGCTCATGGCGCTCCAGGACAGGACGCCGGAGCCGTACACGATTGGCGTGATCGGTGCGGCTCCTGCCGCTCTCGAGCCGGCGCTCGATAGAGCGGCTGCTGCGTTTGATCGGACCGTCGAAACGGTGACCTTCGACAGCGTAGACAGTGGTGAGACGGCACTCGAAGACGGTGATGCCGATGTCCTGCTGGTCGACGGAGCCGAACTCGTGTGGAAAGAAGAGCCGAGACTGCAACTGGGCGCCATCGTCAACTCTGCGATCCAGGGCCTGGAGCGGCAGCGGACGATCGCCGAGCTCGGCCTCAGCGACGCGGATGCCGCCCGGCTCCTCCATCCCGACGCGCTGGATACACGCACCTTGACTCAACCCGATCCGAGTGCGGGACCACGCAGAATCGCCAGTTACGTCGGGTCGATCCTGCTGTACATCTCGATTCTCATGTTCGGACAGTTCGTGATGCTCGGCGTGATGGAGGAGAAGCAGTCGAGGGTTGTCGAAGTCGTGTTGTCACGGACACGCCCGAGCCGGTTGTTGGCAGGCAAGGTGCTCGGGATCGGCGCACTGGGTTTCCTGCAGCTGGTCGTGCTGGGTGGGGCCGCATTGCTCACGTTGAGTGCGACGAACGCCATCGATGTCGATCTGGCCGGGATCGGGATGCGGATCGTCGGCGCCGTGCTGTTCTGGTACCTGCTCGGCTACACCTTGTTCGCTGTTGTCTACGCCGCGCTCGGGGCGACGGTCTCGCGTCAGGAAGACGCACAGGGAGTCGGCATGATCCCGATCCTCGGTATCTTGCCCGGCTTCTTCCTGTCGATCGTTGCCCTCGACGATCCGAACGGAACGCTGCCTCACCTCGGATCGATCATCCCGCCGTTCTCTCCGTTCGTCATGCCGATCCGCATGACCGTGACGTCGGTTCCTCTTTGGGAGGTCGTGCTTTCGATCGCACTCATCCTCGTGACGACGTACTGGGTGTTGCGCCTCGGTGCGCGTGTCTATCAGGGATCGATCCTGCGGATCGGGGCGAAGACGCGGCTGCGCGATGCGCTGAAGGCCGGTTCCGAACGCTAGAACCCCTGAACCCTGGGCTCGTAGTGACCCTGTGGGTCACTACGAGCCCAGGGTTCAACGGTGTCTACTGTTGGGACGACAAAGGAGGCGCCTGTGAGCGAGAAAGTCGGGTTCATCGGAATGGGGATCATGGGGGCCGGGATGGCTCGCAATCTCATCGACGACGGCTTTGACGTCAGGATTTGGAACCGGACGTCGAGTCGAATGGAACCACTCATCGAGGCTGGGGCATCTCCCGCAGATTCACCTGCGGATGTCGCAAGACGATGTGACATCATCATGATCTGTGTCTCCGACACGCCTGATGTGCAAGAGGTCGTCCTTGGCGAGTTCGGCGTAGTCGAAGGCGTCGAGCCGGGGGCCCTGGTGGTGGATCACTCGACGATCAGCCCCTCTGCAACGCTCGAACTCGCCAAGGCGGTCGAGGAACGAGGGGCTCATTGGCTCGACGCACCGATCAGTGGGGGGAGCGAGGGGGCGGTGAAGGGGACCCTGGCGATCATGGTCGGTGGCGACGAGGCTCAGGTGGAGCGCGCTCGTCCCTTCATGGAGGCATACGGCAATACGATCACCCACGTCGGCGGTCAAGGTGCGGGCCAGATGGTCAAGCTCGTGAACCAGATCCTCGTCGTCATCAACGGGTTGGCCGTTGCGGAGGCGCTGCTCTTCGCGCAGGCCGCAGGGCTGGATCTGGTCAAGACGGTGAAGGCGGTCGAGGGGGGTGGCGCCGGTTCGTGGATGCTGTCGAACCGTGGCCCACAGATGATCGAACGGGACTGGCGCCCCGGTTTCATGATCGACTTGCAGCAGAAGGACTTGCGGCTGGTCCTCGAGAGTGCCGACGAGATAGGTGTCCCGACGCCCACAACCGCACTCGTGTTCCAGATGTATCGCGCTTTGCAGCATCAGGGTCTTGGTGCCGAAGGGAACCATGCACTCGTCAAAGCACTCGAACAGATGGCTGGGATCACCGTCGGGGAAGGCTGAGCGTGTTCTCGTCAATGCCTGCAGCACCAGGTGCTGCAGGCATTGACGAGACTGTCCGGGGTACCGATGACCGACGACCGATACCCGTGAGCCATCTGTGCTCGCAGCCCCCCAGAGCCTGCTCAGCATGGGACGTTCGGTAGCATCGGAAACGTTCGACCGAGGAGACTGCATGGCGACCGCGTCCGGCTACTACCGACATCCGACCATCTGCGGTGAGCGCATCGTCTTCGTCAGCGAAGACGATCTTTGGATGGTGGCAAGCGGCGGCGGCATCGCTCGGCGACTCACGGCGAGCCCTGGAACCATCACGTTTCCCAGGTTCTCACCCGACGGTGCGCAGGTGGCGTTTACCGCGCGAGACGAAGGCCATCCCGAGGCGTACGTCATGGATGCAGATGGTGGGCCGCTGCGTCGACTCACGTGGATGGGTTCCCTCACGCAGGTCGTCGGTTGGACTCCTGACGGTGCAAGGGTCATCGTCGCCTCGGATTTTCAGCAGCCGTTCGCCGGTGCCATGCAACTGCACACGGTTCCCATGGACGGTGGGGCGTCCGAGCCGATGAATGTGGGGGTGGCTCGAGCGATCAGCTTTCAGCCGGGTGGCCCAGGTGTCGTGCTCGGGCGAAACACGTACGATCCGGCTCGCTGGAAACGGTACCGGGGCGGGACGGCGGGCACGTTGTGGATCGACCGGGACGGTGATGGGACGTTCGTCAAACTGATCGACCTCCCAGGCAATGTGGCATCACCGATGTGGGTCAGAAGCCGCATCTACTTCATCTCCGATCATGAAGGAGTCGGCAACCTGTACTCGTGTACGCCGACGGGACGGAACCTGCAACGTCACACGGATCACGAGGACTTCTACGCGCGGTTCGCGTCGACCGACAGGCGGCGGCTCGTCTACCACGCCGGAGCGGACCTCTGGCTCTACGACGTGCGCTCCGGCGACAATCGGCGTCTCGGCGTCGATGTCCCGGGTTCACGCAGCCGGCGGAACCGCAAGTTCATCTCCCCGGGGGGCTACCTGGAGCGCATCGATCTGCATCCCCAAGGGCATTCGCTGGTGGCAACGGCCAGGGGCGGGGTGACGGCCATGCCGTTGTGGGAGGGCGTGCCCGCTCGACATGGAACGGCTTCGGCGGTTCGCTACCGGCTGGCTTCATGGCTTCCGGACGGTGATCGCATCGTCGCAACCACTGACGAGCACGGCGACGAGGAACTGATCGTTTTCTCCGCCGCGGCACCGGCCAAAGTGCTGAAGGTCGACGTCGGGCGGCTGGACTCGTTGCTCGTTGCGCCGGGAGGTGACGATCGGGTTGCCCTCACGAACCAACGCCAGGAAATGCTCATCGTGCATCTCACCACCGGGGACGTCACGAACGTGTATCACAGCCCGTACGAACGGATTCAGGGAACCGCGTGGTCGGCCGACGGGCGATGGTTGGCGTTTGCAGCCTTCGTGAGCAGCCGAAACTCGTCGCTGTTCCTGTACGACACCGAGACCGGCAAGCTCAGCCAGGTCACGCGTCCGGATTTCGTGGATGTGCGCCCCTCGTTCGACCCGAAGGGCAAGTTCCTCTACTTCATCTCCATGCGGGTGTACGACCCCGTCTACGACAGCCTCTACTTCGACCTCGGCTTTCCGAAGGGAATGCGCCCTCACCTGATCACGCTGTCCGCATCGGATGTCTCCCCGTTCTCGGCAGTCACGAGGCCGCCGCGCGCTCCCGGAGAGGCCGACGGGGCCGAAACTGCCAAGGGGGCCAAGCCCGACGAGGAGGCGGGTCCCACGCCGGTGACGGTCGATCTTCTCGGAATCGAAGACCGCGTGGTCGCCTTTCCGGTGCCCGAAGGTCGCTACCAACGTGTCCACGGTGCCGAACAGAGGATCTTGTTCTCATCGCATCCCATCGAGGGCAGTCTCGATTCACGCTGGAGCGACACGGAGGAGAAGCCCAAGAGCAAGCTCGAGGCCTATGACCTCAAACAGGACAAGGTCGAGACGGTGATGGAAGGAATCTCCGACTTCTCGGTCTCGGCCGATGGAAAAGTGTTGGGCATCCGGGTGGCCCAGAAGCTGCGGGTCGTTCCCGTGTCGTTCAAAGACGCCGATGGGAAGTCCGCGGAACCGGGCAGGGAGTCCGGATGGGTGGACCTGGACCGGATTCGTCTCGAGGTTGTGCCAGGCGACGAGTGGCAGCAGATGTTCCGAGAGGCGTGGCGTCTCCAGCGAGACCAGTTCTGGCGTCCCAACATGTCCGGAGTCGACTGGGAGGCCGTTGCGGAGCGGTATCTGCCGCTGGTCGACCGGGTGGGCTCTCGGGCCGAATTCTCCGACCTCATGTGGGAGATGCAGGGCGAGTTGGGGACATCGCACGCGTACGAGCTGGGAGGCGACTACCAGCCGGAGCCGCAGTGGCTCCAGGGTTTCCTCGGTGCAGACCTTCACTTCGATGGCAGGGTGTGGAAGATCGAGCGGATTCCGCGTGGCGACTCCTGGCAGTCCGATGCCGCTTCACCCCTGTCTGCTCCCGGCCTCGACATCAAGGCGGGTGATCGACTGGTCGCCATCGAGGGCACGACGGTCGACACTCGAACGTCGCCGTACGCCGCGCTGGTGGATCGGGCGGGCAGGCCCGTCACGTTGACGGTTCGCCGCGGGCGCCGCAAGGCTCACACGGTGATCGTCGAGACGTTGCAGAACGAGTTCGGGCTGCGATACCGGGACTGGGTCGAAGCCAACCGAGAGAGGATCCACTCCGAGACAGACGGACGGGTCGGCTACGTCCACATCCCGGACATGGGGCCACGCGGCTACGCGGAATTCCACCGGTACTACGGCGCGGAGGTCAACCATGAGGGGCTGATCATCGACGTGCGGAACAACCGAGGGGGACATGTGTCCCAGCTGCTGCTCGAGAAGTTGCGTCGCCGCCGGATCGGGTACGACTTCACGCGGTACGGCCAGCCGGAGTCCTATCCGGTCGATGCGCCGATGGGACCGATGGTTGCGCTCACCGACGAGCATTCCGGATCGGACGGCGACATTTTCAGTCACTCCTTCAAACTCTTCGGCCTGGGACCGCTGATCGGAAAACGAACGTGGGGTGGAGTCGTCGGCATCTTCCCGAGGCACGCGCTCGTCGATGGGACGATCACGACGCAGCCCGAGTTCTCCTTCTGGTTCGAAGATGTGGGCTGGGGTGTCGAGAACCACGGAACCGATCCGGACATCGAGGTGGAGATCACGCCGCAGGATCACGCCGCAGGCAGAGACCCACAACTCGATCGAGCGATCAAAGAGATTCTCGAGATCGTGCAGGAGCAGCAACCGGGCCTGCCCGTGTTCCCCGAGCCACCGTCCCGACGTCCACCCGTGCTGTCACGCTGAACATGGAGGTGCACGACCCTCGCGTGCTGCAAGCGGCGATCCGGGCGGCTCGAAAGGCCCTGAGAGATCTCGACGAGGACCAGATCCTCGCTTCGCTCCGTCCGGTTGCAGCATCCACTGCTCGCCAGTTGCCGCCGCCGCTGGCCCGATCACTGCTTCGGGACCTCGACAGGTTCGAATGGCTGCGAGACAAGGCTGCCGAGGCATGGCCCACGATCACAGAGGCGGTAGGTGATGATGCCGCATCTGCCGCGTTTCTGCTGCGACCCGAAGGATGGGAGCAGATGGTCGAGGCTGCCGTCGCTGTGCGGTCCTACCAGGATCTCGTCGGCGACGTAGAGCACCTCGAGGCTCGGACGCGTGATCTCGAGCATCAGCTCGGCGTGGAGCGAGAGCGGGCGGACAAGGCCCGTGTGGGTGCGGCAGAGGCCGAGCGGCGTGCCAGGCGTCAGAGCCACGAGATCTCCGAGCGTGTGCAAGAGGCCCGACAGGCGGAACGGGCCAGACGAATTGCAGCGGAGTCGCGGGTGGCGGCACTGGAGCGAGACCTCGAGCAGGTGGTCGGAGACCTGGCCGAGGCAGACGGCAGAGTGGCGTTCTTGCGCGACGAGTTGCTGCGCGCGAGGCGGGTTTCCGGCACGTCGGTTGCGGCGCACGGTCCTGACGTCTGGTCGGTACGGGACCCGGCCACGCTGGCATCGTTGCTCGATCAGATCGTGGCTTCGGCTCGGGCCGATCCGGCACCGACACCAGCACCCGCGATTGGGCCATCATCACCCCTGACACTGCCTGCAGGTGTCCGCCCGGACAGTGGAGCGGCGATCGAGTGGTTGTTGGGTCAACAGGAACCGTTCGTGATGATCATCGACGGGTACAACGTGTCCCATCAATGGTACGACCCGCCGGCTCGCGAAGACATCAACCACCGTCTCGCCCGCGTGCGCCGACTGGCCGTGGCGCCGGTGAGGCTGCTGGTCGTCTACGACTCGACGCTCTCCGGCGGTGGGGAGAGCGGTCCCGGTCCCGGGGGGATCGAGGTCCGCTTCACCGACGAGGGGACGATCGCCGACGACGAGATCATCCGACTGAGCGGGGCGATCGATGGGAACGTCGTGGTCGTGAGTTCCGATCGAGAGGTGCGAGAGGGATGCCCGCGGGCGCTGTGCCTGTGGAGCCAGGCGCTGAAGGAGTGGCTCTCTCCACACTCATAGCCGACAACCTTCCGCTTCTTGCGTGAGTTGGCTGGCCATGCCGCGGGCGGCCTCACGCAAGAACGGGTCGGAGGCGCACTGACGCGTCCCGGTTTTCTGTCACACCCGGTCCGTATGCTGATCACAGATGACCTGGAGGTATCGAAACCATGAAGATCAGCTGTGACGAATGCACGATGCAGCACTCGACGGCGTGCGTCGACTGTGTGGTGACCTACCTGCTGCGTGAAGGGGCAGGGCCACTGGAACTGGGCAGCGACGAGGCACAAGCCCTGGGGCAGATGGCGTCGGTGGGACTGCTCCCACCGCTTCGCCTGGTGCGTCGCGAAGCAACCTGCTGAACGCTTCTGTTGCGAGGACATCCCCGAGGCGCGCAAATCGTTCCGGGTTTTCAGCCACCGGCGATCGACAGGAGCCGCGACGCTCGCCCGACGGTCTTGGCACCGGGTAGGTCGCGATGCCAAATCGAAGTGTCAAGTACGGCGAGCGAAGCGAGACTCCTATGCTGACAGGATGACCGATCGGGTGGCCCACGACCTCCGAGCCATCGCCGTCGCCGAGGGGTTGAGCGGATTCGGCATCTGCACAGCCGAGCCGTTCGAAGACGTGCGCGTGTCAATCGAGGAGCGTAAGGCCGGCGGGCTGGCCGGGCGGCTGACGTTCACGTTCGCCAACCCGGAACGGTCCACCGACGTGCGATCCAGTTTCCCGTGGGCTCGGCGACTCGTCGTCGGCGCCGCTCCGTACGTGGCCGACAGCGGAAGCCCCTCTTTGCGAACGGCCCGTGAAGGCAGGATTGCGCGCTTTGCCACGCGAGATGCTTATGCACCGCTGCGCCAAGCTCTCGGGAGCATCGCAGAGCACCTGAGGGCGAGGGGACACGAGGCCGAAGTCCTCGTCGACGACAACCGCCTCGTGGATCGCGGCGCAGGAGTGCGAGCCGGTGTCGGCTGGTGGGGGAAGAACACGATGGTGCTCGCTCCCGGCGTGGGACCGTGGCTCCTGCTCGGGTCGGTGGTGACCGACACTCCGCTGGAGACGACCGGACCGATGCTCAGGACCTGCGGCACTTGCAGCGCGTGCCTGCCTGCATGTCCGACAGGAGCGCTCATCGGCCCGGGCATACTCGACGCACGCCGCTGTCTGGCAGCGATCGTTCAGGCACCCGGGGTGATACCGAGGGAATACCGTGAAGCGATCGCGGATCGGATCTATGGTTGCGACGATTGCCTGGAGGCGTGTCCACCTGGCCGTAGGCACCTGCTCAACGCCGGCGGATCGCGGGCAGGGATCGTCGACCTGCCGACCATCCTGAGAAGCTCCGATCGCACGATCCTGGATCGATACGGACACTTCTACATTCCACGCCGCCAGGCCCGATATCTCCGCCGCAATGCACTGGTTGCCATCGGTAATACCGGGGACTCGTCTTTCGTGAGCCTGCTCGCGGGGTACGTGGCACATCCGGACTGGCTCCTTCGCCTCCACAGCGCCTGGGCCCTCGGTCGAATCGGAGGCCCGTTCGCCATTGCCATCCTGAAAGCAGCGCAGCGACAGGAGGTCCACGATGAAGTCCGGGAGGAGATCGCGCTCGATCTCCGGGAACTTCGCGGGCATGAGCAGGTACGCTGAGCACGATGCCGAGACACGTGATCTGTCCGAACTGCGGAGCTCGCAATGCCGCTGGGGCGTTGTGGTGTGGGCAGTGCTACCGGCCGTTCGCGCAGGAGAGTGAGGGAACCGATGCGGAGCGCCCGGCACCCGAGATCACCGCCACCGCAGACGGGCAGATAAGCATGGAGCTACCCCTCCCCAAGGCGCCCCGCATCAGTGAAGGCACATGGGTGTGCTCGGTGTGCGGAACCAGCAACCCGCTCGCAGACTCGTACTGTGCGGCGTGCGGAAGTTCGATCTTCGAAGCGTTCAAGAGAGAGGAGCGACGACAGGTCGACCCTCGGAGCGCCGTGTTGCGTGCTGTCTTGTTGCCGGGGCTCGGACACGCGTATGCCGGCCAGACACTTCTCGGCATATCGGTGGGGGCGTTGGCGGCGATGAGCCTCCTCCTGGGCGCGGTGTTCATCGTCCTCGGCTTCGTTGCCGTCGGCGTCCTGCTCGTTCTCGTTGGGGTGGGGGTGTGGGGAATCGGCGTGCTCGACGCTTTTCGCTGGGCTCGCGGCGAAACCAGCGAGGTCGTGCTTCGGCCGCGTGTGCTCACGGCACTCGTCGGCGCGGTTCTGCTGGTTCTGATCATTGTGGCGGTCTCGGCACAGAGGGCGCAACGATGAGAGCGGCGTACGGCGTGGCGCTCGTGGTGGGGTTGATCGCACTGATCACATGGGTGATTGCGGTCGCGGCATCTCGCACCGATATCGGCAGTCCGGAGCAACGGTTCGGTTTGAGTGGCCGGCGTGTCGTCGGCGCGTTGATCGCATTTGGAATGGGGGGGTTGTCGGCGGCCTACGGAGGATGGCCGCCATGGGCGGCGGTCATTGCAGCGGGCACTGCCGCAGCCGCGGCGATCTGGTACGTCGGAACGGTGTGATGCTGCTCGTATCCGATGTCCACGGGGCCTTCTCGGCGCTCGCACGCGTGGCACAGAGTGGCGAACCCTTGCTCGTTCTCGGCGACTTCATCAACTTCATCGACTATCGCACCAACGAAGGGATCCTTGCCGACGTTCTCGGAACGGCGTTCGTTCGGCAGATGTCCCGGTACCGGGCGGACGGAGACTACGCGGCGTCGAGGAGCTTGTGGAAAGAGCGGTTCGGGGGAGACGCAACGCAGATTCGTAAGGCGATCATGCGAGCCGTCGACGTTCAGTATGCGGCAGTCAGGGTCGCCCTGGACGGTGCCGAAGCGTATGCAACCTATGGAAACGTCGACTGGCCGGCGCTGCTTCGGCCCGCGCTTCCCGACGGTGTGCAGTTCGTCGACGGTGAAGTGATCGAAGTCGAGGGTATCTCGATCGGCATGGTGGGCGGTGGGTCTCCCACGCCGCTGGGTGTGCCGGGCGAGGTCTCCGACGACGAGATGGAACGCAAGCTGGATGCGCTCGGCCCGGTGGACGTGCTGTGCACACACCTTCCGCCGGATATCCCTTCCTTACGTCGCGACGTCATCACCGGCCGGCTGGAAGGTGGATCGCGGGCGGTGCTCGACTATCTGCAGACCCTGCGGCCGACGCACCACTACTTCGGTGACATTCATCAACCGCAGGCAGCGCGTTGGAGGGTCGGCAGTACGATTTGTGTCAACGTCGGGTATTTCCGAGCGACGCAACGGCCCGTGCGTCACGAGGGTCCGTGACTCGGGTGGTGGGCTACGCTTCGGACAACGAACAGGAGCGAGAATGAGCGAAGGCACGGTCCAGAGCATCGAGATTCCTGCACCTGCCGGGAAGATCTTCGACGTGCTCGCGGACCTCGAACGCTATCCCGAATGGATCACCGCGATGCGATCCGTCGTTGTCCTCGAGCGAGATCCGGACGGCCTTCCTGCCCGAGCGGAGTTCGAGGTCGACGCGATGGTCAAGGTCATCACCTATGTGCTCAACTACACATTTGAGCGTCCGCACATCATGTCCTGGGTGGCCGAACCGGGTGACGACATTCGAGAAATGGTCGGTTCGTACGAACTCAACGACATTGAGGGCGGTGGGACGGACGTGATCTACGCGTTACGTGTCGACTACGGTTTTCCGCTTCCAGGTTTTCTCCGACGTCAGGCCGAAAAGCAGCTTGTCTCGACAGCGCTGCGCGGGTTGCGAAAGCGGGTGCGGCAAGTCGGGGAGGACTGATGCGAATCCTCCTCGTGACGGGCAAGGGCGGTGTCGGCAAGACGACGGTTTCGGCAGCGACTGCCTTGAAGGCGACCGACCTGGGGTATCGGTCGTTGGTGGTCTCCACGGATCCGGCGCACAGCCTCGCCGACGCGTTCGCGCTTCCGCTCGGAGACGAACCGCGAGAGATCGTTCCCGGTCTCCACGCCCAGCAGATCGACACGCAGAAGCGACTCGAGTCCTATTGGGGGGAGATCCGCAACCAGCTGATGGCCATTCTCGACTGGGGCGGTGTGCGCGGCATTGAAGCCGAGGAGTTCCTCGTGTTCCCCGGCATGGACGAACTGTTCGCACTCATCGAGGTCCGGGCCCAGGCGATCTCCGGACGGTATGACGTCGTCGTCGTCGACTGTGCACCGACGGCCGAGACGCTGCGCCTGTTGTCCCTTCCCGAGGTCCTGTCCTGGTACTTCGACAAGATCTTCTTCACCCAACGTCGGCTGATGCGGGCCGCAAGGCCCGTCTTGAGTCGTGTGACCGATCTTCCCCTGCCAGGCGAGGAGGTCTACGACGCGGCAGAGAATGTGTTCACGAGTATCGAGAAGGCACGGACGCTGCTGCTCGACCCGGCCGTGACAACTGCGAGGTTGGTGGTGAATCCGGAGCGCATGGTCGTAAACGAAGCCCGCAGGACCTACACGTACCTGACCCTGTTCGGCTACGCGGTCGACGGGGTCGTGGTCAACAGGGTTCTCCCCGACGTCGTCAACGATCCGTACTTCGAACGCTGGCGAGAGATTCAGGCGGAGCACCTCGAGCGAATCAACGAGTCATTTGCCGACGTGCCGGTGCTGAAGCTTCGACTCTTCGACGACGAGATGGTGGGGGAGGAGCGCCTGCGGGCCCTCGGGGAGGAACTGTACGGGGACACGGATCCGATCACGTCCTACGTCGGGAATCGTCCGTTCCGAGTGGTTGAGCACGAGAAGGAGGTGCGTCTCGAACTCTCTTTGCCCTTCGCGACCAGTGACGACATCGATGTCATGCGTGACGGTCACGAGGTCTACGTGACCGTCGGTCCTTACCGACGGTCGTTTGTTCTTCCGGACTCGCTCCAACGTCGGGAAATCGCCGGCGCCCGGCTTTCCCAAGGTGTGCTGACGATCGAGTTCGTGGAACGCTAAGGGACCGCTGGGCAATTCGTGGCACGCTTCTCGACGGCCGCGCATCTTCCTTCGACATGGAGCCACCCGAGAGCAGAAGCGGCTGTGTTCGCCCCGCGGTCCTGCATCGACCTGAGGTTGCGGTACGAGACACGAAGTACCAGGCACCATGTGTGGTGAGCGAAGAGCGCCAAGACGCGGCGATGGCCCGACGAACGCCGGGCCATCGGTGGATGGTTGCCGCGTCAGTCGGCGATGTCGACCTTGACCCTCTTGGGGAGGACTTCCGGGCGCTTGGGAATGGAGATCTCCAGAATCCCGTCGTGGTAGCCGGCGCTGATCTTGTCGGCGTCGTATTCGTCCGGCAGGTAGATGGCCCGCTGGAACTCACCGTGAGCGATCTCCCGGCGGTGATACCCCTTGCCCTCTTCCTCCTGCTCGAAGGAGCGGGAACCGGAGATCACCAGCTCGGAGTTCTCGATGGTGACGTCGATGTCTTCGGAACGCATTCCGGGCAACTCGGCTCGGACGACGAGAGCGTCTTCGCGGTCGAAGACGTCGACCCGGGGAATCCAGGGCCGGTCGACCGGAGTGCCGAACCCTTCGAAGAACCTGTCCAGGTCCCTGGCGACGCTGAACGGATCGTAGCGGAGCAAAGCTCGCATGTCCTTTCTCCTCTCTATGGGTGCTCAGTAAAGCTGACAATATGATAATCAGATTTCATTCCCAATGCAACTAGAGATGTGTTTCGGGGTGGCGAGGTCCTGATTGTGTGGAGGCGACCGGTAGGATGCGTCCGTGGCAGCGATCGGCATCGACCTCGGCGGAACGAAGATGTCGGGTGGTGTCGTCTCGGTGGAGGGGAAGGTAACGCACAGGGTCGAACTTCCGCGGCCTCGCGACTCCGCAGGGATGGTCGAGGATCCGAAAGCACTGGTGCGACAGTTGATTACGCGAGAGATTCGCGGGATCGGCCTTGGGGTTGCCGGACTGGTGACGGCGGATGGGACCATGGAATGGGGCCCAAACGTGGCCGGCGAGCACATCGCATTTCGACGGATCCTGTACGAGGAGTTCTCTCTTCCTGTCATCGTCGACAACGACGCCAATCTTGCTGCACTCGCGGAGGCGACGCTCGGTGCCGGAGTGGGCCATCGCTCGGTTCTGATGGCGACGCTCGGAACGGGAATGGGCGGTGGATTGGTCATCGACGGCGAGGTGTATCGGGGCAGAGGCTTCGCCGGTGAGATCGGCCATATCATTGTGGACGTCGGTGGGCCGCTATGCACGTGCGGCCGGCAGGGATGCTGGGAGACGTTCGCCTCCGGAAGACGCCTCGATCAGATGGCACGTGATGCCGTCGCAGCGGATCCTCGCGGAAGAATCGGTGTGCTTGCCACGGGAGCGATACCCGACGGGCGCCACCTCACCCAGGCGGCGATCGACGGGGATGCAGAGGCGTGCAGGCTCGTTGCAGAAATCGGCGGATGGCTCGGCGTGGGACTCGCCAATCTGATTGTCGTGCTCGATCCCGAAGTGGTTGTGGTCGGCGGCGGGGTTTCACGTCTTGGTGAGATCCTCCTCCGGCCCGCACAGCGGGCCATTGCTGCAACACTGGAAGGGTACGATGTGCGCACGCCGACTCCGATTGTGGCAGCCGCTTTCGGCGAGGATGCCGCACTGGTGGGCGCAGGCCTGGCGGCTGCGAAGGAGTCCGATGTCCGACACACTGCATCCTGACGAGATCATCGGACCCGACGGTGTCCGATCCGGCGAGGCGCGCCGCTGGATCAAGGAGGCCGTGCTGGCGCTTCCGAACATGGTCAAGCTCGTCGGACGGCTGGTCCGTGACCCGAGGGTCCCCGCTCGGAGCAAGGCGTTCGCCGTTCTCGCTGCAGGCTACGTACTGTCGCCGGTCGATCTGGTGCCCGACTTCATTCCGTTTCTCGGCCAGTCCGACGACGCCCTGGTCGTGATTCTGGCTCTCCATCGGCTGATTCGTTCGGCGGGGGAAGATGTCGTGCTGGAACACTGGGATGGCTCCCAGGATGTGCTTGCCATCGTCGAGAACGTCGTGGACCTTGTGGCGGGTCTCGTTCCGGCAAGGCTCTCCTGGTTGGCACGGCGTCTCGCTTGAGGATTCCCGTCTCCGTGACGCTTCCGCAATTCACGCGTGACCCGGACGCGGTGCCGGCGGCGGCCGTACGCGCCGAATCGCTTGGGTTCGACGGGGTTTTCCTCTTCGACCACCTGTTTCCTCTCGACGGCAAGGATCGACCGATCGTCGAGTCGTTCGTTGCGCTCGGATCGGTCGTCGCGGCCACACACGAAATCCGTGTCGGCACCCTGGTCCTGCGCGCCCCGATGAGGAGTCCTCAAACGACCGCTCGAGCGGTCCTGACAGCTCAGGCGCTCGGTGGGGGAAGAATCGTCTGCGGTCTCGGCGCCGCCGACTCTCTCTCTCATCCCGAGTTCGATGCGTACGGGATCACCTTCGGAAGTGTCGAGGAGCGCCTCTCCAAGGTGAGCGAAACGATCGAGGCGATTCGAAGGGGCGAGTCGCCGGTCTCGGATCGAGTGCCGATCTGGGTCGGGGGTACTTCGCGAGCCGTCCAGGACCTCGCCGCTCGATCGGCCGATGGCTGGAATGTGTGGGCGGTGACGACCGACTGGCTCACCGAACGTCGTCGCGATGCGCCGGTCGCGGAGACGATCAGCTGGGGTGGTCAGGTTCTTTTCGCCCGCGACGAAACGGATCTCGCAGAGGCTGTTGCCCGGCGCGGATCGACCAGAGGAGTGTTGACAGGGACGGTTGCGACTCTTCCCGAGAAGCTCCGGCAACTCGCCGAGGCCGGGATCGACGAGTTCGTGCTTTCCCTCCTTGGCGACACATGGGATCTGTTTGCGGCCGAAGTGCTTCCCGTCCTCTGAGAGTTCCGAGGTGAGGACGAGCCGAGGTCGACGGGGTGGAAGGTGATCCGAGACTCCCGTTGCGCCGGTTGCCGGCTATCGGTAACTGTCAGGTACCCTGCCGGAAACGGAGGTGAAGGTGCAATTCCGGCGTATCGAGAACTTGCCACCCTATGTGTTTGCCGAGGTCGACGCCGCGAAGCGGGAGGCACGTCGCGCCGGTGTGGATGTCATCGACCTTGGGTTCGGGAATCCGGACATTCCCTCGCCGCCGATCGCCGTCGCCAAGCTGGTCGAAGCGGCCCAGAACCCGAGGAATCACCGCTATTCGGCATCACGTGGCATCCCCAACCTGCGCAAGGCGGTCGCGGCACGGTACCGGCGGCGATTCGACGTCGAGATCGATCCCGAAACCGAGGTCATCACGACCATCGGCGCGAAGGAGGGCCTCGCCCACCTCATGTGGGCGCTCGTGCAGCCGGGAGATGTGGCTCTCGTACCCGAGCCCAGCTATCCAATCCACATCTACGCAGCGGTGCTGGCAGGTGCGGACGTGCGACGCGTTCCCTTGGGCCTCGGCGAGGACTTCTTCGACCGCCTCGCGACCGTCTTCTCCGACAGCTGGCCCCGACCGCGGGTCATTCTCACGTCGTTCCCCCACAACCCGACGACCGCCTGTGTGGATCGGAGTTTCTTCGAGCGACTCGTCGCCATCGCCAAAGAGAATGAAGTGATGCTCGTCCACGACTTCGCCTACGCGGATATCTCATTCGATGGGTACGTGCCTCCGAGCCTCCTGGAGGTGCCGGGTGCCAAGGATGTCGGTGTGGAGCTCTACACGATGACCAAGGGACATTCGATGGCGGGCTGGCGCATCGGTTTTGCCGTCGGGAACAGGGAGATGATCGCTGCACTGGCGAAGCTCAAGTCGTATCTCGACTATGGCACGTTTCAGCCGATCCAGATTGCGTCGATCGTCGCACTCAACGAAGGCGACGACTACATCGCCGAGGTGCGCGACATCTACCGGACGCGCAGGGACGTGCTGATCGACGGCCTTGCCAGAGTTGGATGGGAGATTCCCCGTCCTCAGGGCACGATGTTCGCTTGGGCTCCCCTGCCGTCCGGATTCGAGGATATGGGATCACTCGCGTTCGCCTTCAAGCTTCTCGAAGAGGCCAAGGTGGCGGTGAGCCCCGGAGTAGGGTTTGGGCCCCATGGCGAGGGTTTCGTGCGTTTCGCCCTCGTCGAGAATGAGCATCGCATCCGCCAGGCGGTGAGGGGGATCAAGCGGTTCCTGGAGCGGTGACGCTCCATCTGCCGTCGACTCTGAGCCTCCTGGATACTGCATGGCACGCGTCTTCCCCTACTCCAGCGCAAAGCCGCTGCGGTAGTTTCTCCCCTTCCGGCTTCGTCGTACTCCCCCCAACGCTCGCTGGGGGGAGATTCCCCCCTACCCCAGCGCAAAGCCGCTGCGGTACTTTCCCCCCAACGGTCGCTTCGCTCCCTGGGGGGAGATTCCCCCCTACCCCAGCGCAAAGCCGCTGCGGTACTTTCCCCCCAACGGTCGCTTCGCTCCCTGGGGGGACCAATGGCCGCGACGCTCGCCCCGCGGTCTCGTAGCGTTGCTGCGTCGCGGTACCAGGTGCCAAGTCGCGGCTGAGCTACTGCTGCCGACCGGAAGCCTGCTGCCTGCTCAGAGGAAGGTAGGCGTACGTTGCGTACTCCTTGACCATACGGTCTGACGAGAAGGCGACGAGCGTCGAACGCATGGCCTCTCGCATCATGGCGACCCAGGCGTGAGGAATCCCGTCGTCTTGCCGGTCGTAGTACTTGGGGACGACTTCGTCCTGCAGGGTCCGGTACAGGGCGATGGCGTCTTCGTTGTCCTGGGCGGCGTGATCGCCGTTGCCCCATTCGAGGCCGAATGCCCAACCGTTCTTTCCGTTGTGTCCCTCCAACCACCAGCCGTCGAGGATGGAGAGGTTCAGCCCTCCGTTGATCGCTGCTTTCATTCCAGACGTGCCGGAGGCCTCCAGAGGCGGTCGGGGGTTGTTCAACCAGACGTCGACTCCTTGAACGAGGAATCCGGCCATGCGCATGTCGTAGTTCTCGAGGAAGTGCACATGGCCACCCAGTTCGGGAGTTCGCGACAGTTCGACTATGCGGCGAATCAGTCCCTGACCGTTCTGGTCGGCAGGGTGTGCCTTGCCGGCGATGAGGATCTGTACCGGCCGGTCGGGGTTCGTGAGGATCGCCTGAAGCCAGGGCATGTTGTGGAATAGCAGCAGGGCTCGCTTGTATGTTGCGAATCTGCGGGCGAAGCCGATGGTGAGGCGGTCGGGAGAGAGGATGTTTGCGATGGCTCGCAAGGCGTCCGGGGATGCTCCCTGCCGTGCTTGTTGCTGCAGGATCCTGCCTCGAGCGAATCGAGAGAGCTGACGCTTCTCACTCGTGTGGATCTCCCACAGTCTTTGGTCGGAGATCTCGTCGAGTCTGGCGATCGCCGATGGGTCGTCGATCAATGTGCGATGCCACTGTGGGCCGAAGATCTCGCCGAGGAGTCGTTGGTACCCGCGACCGAGCCACGTGCTCGGGTGGATTCCGTTGGTGACGGCTGTGGCGGTGCCGGGCAGGAGGTGAGCCCAATCGCGCGAAACGATCTCCGCATGGCGACGGCTCACCCCGTTGACGAACGAGGCGAAACGTATCGCAAGAGCCGTCATGTTGAAATGCTGCTCGTCGTCCTCATGGGCGGCGCCCATGCCTGCGAGCTGTCCCATGTGGATGGACAGGCGTCGGGGCATGTTGCTCAGGTACTTCTCGACCAGTGGGAAGTCGAAGACTTCGTTTCCCGCTGGTACCGGCGTGTGAAGGGTGAAAGACGTCGTCGCCTTGACCTGCTGCTGAGCCTGTTCGGTCGTGCTGCCACCGGTAATGAGGCGGGCCGTTCGTTCGAGGAGGCTGAGGGCGGCGTGACCCTCGTTTACATGCCATGTGGTCGGTTCGATTCCTAGTGCGGCCAATGCTCGCACGGAGCCGATGCCCAGGATGTACTCCTGCACAAACCGCATCTCGCGACCCCGAATGTACAGCGTATGGGTGATCGGTCGATCCGCATCGTCGTTCTCTTGCAGGTCGGTGTCGAGCAACAGGATCGGTACACGGCCGACCTGAACCTTCCACACGCCGACCTTGACCAGCCGTCCAGGTAGTTCGACATCGATCTTGAGCCGGCCGCCGGTGGGTCCGGCGACCTGCTGGGTGGGCAGTCGCACCGGGTCTACCACCGGGTAGGTGTGCTGCTGGTCTCCGACGGCGTCGACTTCCTGACGGAAGTAGCCTCGCCGGTACAGGAGGCCGGTGGCTACGAGCGGAATACCGAGATCGGAGGCCGATTTCGTGTGGTCACCCGCCAGCACGCCGAGCCCGCCCGAGTACGTGGGCAGCAGGTTGTCGACTCCGTATTCGGCACAAAGGTAGGCAATCGGTCCCGCCTCGCCAGGTTCCGTCTGGGCCCACCATGTGTCCTCCGAGTGCATGTACGCATCGAAACGCCGGATCATCTCTTCGTAGAGTTCCTGGAAGTCACCGCTGTCCTCCAGGGTTCGCCATGTGGGGCGATCGACGGCCGCGAGAAGCTCGATCGGGTTCCGGTAGCGAGTCCATAGATCCGCATCGATCATCCACCAGAGGTGGCTGCCACCCGACCAGGTCCACCACATGTTGTACGCGAGGTCATAGAGCCGGGAGAATGCCCCCGGCAGCGGCAGTTCACCATCGGGCAGCACGGGGATTTGTACGTTTGTCACAGCCCCGAGAGGATAGTCGTCCGAGGCGCCGCAGTCAGGAAGTCCGGGGGATGATGCACCGTACGCGTTTCGGAGTCGACAAAGGGACCCGTGGCCGGGTCTCGACGTCGGTTGAATCCGGCGCGATTCGGCAGGTTTCGCCGGCTGCTGTCACCTCTTCTCGTCTGCTCTCGAGCCGGTCGCCGTCGTCTTCGAGGACCGTGACGTCGGAGTGGGGGACGGGGGCGGTCCCGGCAACGGACGCGTCGACGATGCCGGCTGATCGACGCGAGATGTTTGCGTTTGAACCCCGACCCGCCCCGCGGTTTCACATCGATGCACGCCCCGATGTGAAATGCGAAGAACGAGAAGAAGCGAGCCACCGATCCAACCACCGGCATCGCCCGGCAGAGGGCGGGGCAGGTGTACTGTGCCCCGAAACAGGAGGTCGGATGGCGTTTGCAGATGGCACCGCGGATTTTCGGTCCGATACGGTGACCAGGCCAACGGCGGAGATGCGCCGTGCGATGGCCGAGGCCGAAGTCGGAGACGACGTCTACGGAGAAGATCCAACCGTGAATGCGCTCGAGCAGGAGGCCGCCGCCGCCGTCGGAAAAGCGGCAGCGGTCTTCACCCCGACGGGCAGTATGGCCAATCAGTTGGCTCTGAACACACTCGTCCGGCCAGGAGACGAGGCTCTTTGCGCAGCGTGCGCGCACGTACGCCAGTATGAAGTCGGTGCCGCCGCGGCCATCTCGGGTGTTCAGTTCAGGACGGTGGACTCGCGCGACGGGAGCATCCTGCCCGAGGATGTCGAGGTCGCCGTTGCGGGCGCCGGCTATCACCTGCCACGCGTGAGCCTCCTCGTCTGGGAGAACCCGCTGACATCGACGGGGGGCACCGTCATTGCACTCGAAATGATGCGAGCGACCACTGCGGCGGCGAGACGTCTCGCCATCCCCGTGTATCTGGACGGGGCGAGGATCTTCAACGCTGCGCTGGCGCTCGGTGTGGAAGCCGCAACGATTGCCGCCGAGGCCGATACGGTGATGTTCTGCTTCTCCAAGGGGCTCGGCGCTCCCATCGGGTCGGTGCTCTGCGGCTCCGAAGACCTCATTGCAGAGGCGAGGTTTCGCCGCAAGCGCCTGGGAGGCGGCATGCGACAGGTCGGGGTCGTCGCAGCCGCAGCCCGCATCGCGTTACGCGACCGGGACCATCTCGAGGCCGATCACAGGCTGGCTCGCCGCCTGGGTGAGGAGATTGCGAAGCGGTTTCCCTCCTCGGTGAGGATGGAACAGGTTCAGACCAACATGGTGATCGTCGACAGTGCCGGCTTCCCGTTCGATGTCGACGCACTGATGGACGGTCTTGCCGCCGCGGGCGTCCTGGTGGGAGAGATGTCCCCGGGGATCTTGCGTTTTGCGACACATCGCGATGTGGACGATCGGGACGTCGACAGGGTGCTCGAGGTGCTTGAGACTTTGGCTGCGGGGTCCGGGTAACCGGAGTCCGTGCTGTCAGGTCTGAATCCCCGTGCGTTTCGCGATTCTCTTTCCGGGACAAGGCAGTCAGTGCGTCGGCATGGGTGCCGACCTGTTCGACGCGCGCCCTGACCTGCTGGGAGATGCCGCCGACGAGATCCTCGGGTGGTCGCTGAGAGATGTGTGTCTGAAGGGCCCGGAAGACGTCCTGACGAGAACCGATCGCGCTCAGGCGGCCCTGTTCGCTCTCGGCTACGCGGCGTGGGCCGAATTGTCCACCTGCCTCGACGTCACACCCGTGGCTGCTGCAGGGCACTCCCTGGGCGAATACGCGGCGCTCACGGCCGCAGGTGTGTTCGACTACCGAACCGCTCTCCGCCTCGTCTCGATTCGTGGAGAGGCGATGGCTGCGGCAGCCGATCGGGAGCCGTCCGGAATGGCTGCGCTGATCGGTGTGGACGAAGAGGAGGCCGATGCCATCAGTGCAGGCCGAAGAGCCGACGGGGGCCGGATGTGGGTCGCGAACATCAACGCTCCTGGCCAGATCGTCGTGGCAGGGGGCAGGGCCGACATCGACTGGATCGTCGCGAGGGGACGGGACCTCGGTGTACGACGTGTCATACCGCTCAATGTCGCCGGTGCGTTCCACTCGCCGTTCATGGCCACTGCCGCCTCCGAAGTGGCAACGGCATTGCGAGACATCGCGGTGGGACCGTTCTCGTTCCCGGTGTACGCAAATGTCACGGGACGCCCCTACCCTGAGGGCCAGGTCGCCGATCTGCTTGAACGCCAGATCGTCGAGCCGGTGCGATTTGCCGAAGCACTCGTGAACATGAACGTGGATGCCTTCGTTCATGTTGGACCGGGCGACGTAACCGCCGGCATGGCCAGAAAGACGGTGAAAGACGCCGCCGTGATGGTTGCCGGGGATACGACGAGCCTTGCAGCGATCGCAGAACGATTGAACGAGGAGCGATGACGAACGCCACGATCACCGGATGGGGAAGGTGTGCCCCTCCGACCATCCTTTCCAACGAAGATCTCGAAAAGCTCACCGACACGTCCGATGAGTGGGTCATGACCCGTACGGGTATCAAAGAGCGCAGGATCTCGCATGTGGCGACTTCCGACCTGGCGGCGGTGGCCTCGTTTCGCGCTCTCGCTGCGGCAGGCTTGGAGCCGGCAGATCTGGACCTCATCATCATGGCCACGTGCACGGGCGATTCGGTCATTCCCAGCTCTGCAACCCTGCTCCAGGCGAAGCTCGGGGCCGTCAACGCCGCGTCGTTCGACATGAATGCGGCGTGCTCGGGTTGGATCTACGGTCTCGATGTGGCCACGCAGATGATCCGGGGGGGAGGGCATCGCCGAGTGCTGCTCGTTGCCGCCGAGCGTATGTCTTACTACCTCGACTTCACGAATCGCAACACGGCCGTTCTCTTCGGTGACGGGGCAGGTGCCGTCATCCTGGAGCCCACCGAAGGTTCCGACGGCGTCCAGTCGGTGACCATCGGTTCGGACGGCGAGGCCGCAGGGCTGCTCTGCGTCCGAAACGCCGGGACATCGAGCGATCGCTACCAAAGTCCGGACAGGTCCACCTACGGAGTCGTGATGGACGGTCCGGAGGTATTCAAGCGAGCCGTCAAAGCCATGGGTGCCGCCGCAATCAAGGTCGTGGAGGAGGCAGGCCTTCATCTGGACGAGGTCGACCTTCTCATCCCTCATCAGGCGAACATTCGGATCATCGACGCCACCGCCCGTCGCCTGAAACTCAAGCCCGGCCAGGTGTTCGTGAACATCCAGCGCTACGGCAACACATCCGCTGCGACGATTCCGATGGCGTTGACCGAGGCACTCGAGGAGGGCAAGGTCCATCCGGCAGACAACCTGGTGTTTGCGGCCTTCGGTGCCGGATTGACCTGGGCGGCAGCTGTCGTCCGATGGGGCGAACGTACGACGCCGCTCGGAACGAGCGACGCGGAGCTACCCGCGACCGACACAGATGCCTTCTCCCTATTGGAGGGAAACGTGCGGTTCTTCGGAAGTGAGGTTCGATCGTGAGCAGGGTCGCGTTGGTCACCGGCGGGTCTCGTGGTATCGGCCGTGCCATCGCCCTGTTGCTTGCCGAGCACGGACATCATGTTGCGGTCAACTACTCCAAGGGTGTCGAGGCTGCAGAAGCTGTCGTCGATTCCATCATCGAGCATGGTGGTGAAGCAATCGCGGTGCAGGCGGATGTGGGGTCTGCCGACGCCGTCACTTGGATGTTCCAGCGCGTCGGCGATCGGCTGGGCCCGGTCGACGTGCTCGTGAACAACGCCGGCATCACGCGTGATTCATTGCTGTTGAGGATGAACGCCGACACATGGGATGAGGTCATCCGAACCAACCTCACCTCGGTTTATCTGTGCACCAAGCAGGCCCTGCGCTCGATGGTGCGAGCGCGATGGGGCCGCATCATCACGATCGGCTCGGTAGCCGGTCTCGCAGGGAACCCGGGCCAGGCAAACTACGCGGCCACGAAGGCAGCGATCATCGGGTTCACGAAGTCTGTTGCCAAAGAAGTCGGGTCCAGGGGGATCACGGCCAACGTGGTCGCTCCGGGATTCGTGGAGACGGACTTGACCGCCGATCTCTCGAATGAGATGAAAGAGGCTGCAGCAGCTTCGATCGCTCTCAGGAGATGGGGAACTCCGGCAGAGATCGCATCCGCGGTCCGCTATCTTGCATCGGACGAAGCTTCGTACATCTCGGGTCACGTACTCGTTGTGGACGGAGGATTGGCTCTATGACAGGGAGGAAGAATGATGGATCGAGCGGAGATCGAGAGCAGGCTCAAGAACCTTCTCGTTTCGGAACTGGGACTCGACGAGACGAAGATCACGCCGGAGGCGAGCTTCGAGACTGATCTCGAAGTCGACTCGCTCGGCGTCGTCGAGTTGCTGATGGCCCTCGAAGACGAGTTCGGGGTCACGATTCCCGACGAGGAAGCCGAAGGCATCGGAACGGTGAGCCAGGCCGTGGACGTGGTCGTCGCCAAGCTCGAGGCTTGATCGACGTGCGCGGTCGTGACCGGCGGGTCGTCGTTACCGGGCTGGGAATCATCAGTCCCATTGGGAATACCGTTGAGGACTACTGGAGTGCACTGCTCTCCGGAACGTCAGGCGTCGGACCGATCACGCTGTTTGATGCTTCGCAGTTACCTGTCCGATTCGCAGGCGAAGTCAAGAACTTCGACCCCGAGGACTACATGAACCGGCGGACCGCCCGCCGCATGGATCGATTCGATCAGCTTTTCTACGCGGCAACCACCCAGGCCCTCCAGGACGCGGGAATCGACTACTCCGATGACCCTGATGCCGGAGCCCGGGCGGGCGTAGTGGTCGGATCGGGCATCGGAGGCCTGATGTCGATGCAGGAAGGCATGGACACGATACGGACTCAGGGTGCTGCACGGATCTCGCCCTACCAGGTGACGAGAATGATCCCGAACATGGCCGCGGGAGACGTGTCGATCGGATTCGGCTTGCTGGGTCCCGTGACGTGCACCGTGACTGCTTGTGCCGCGTCCACAAACGCGATCGGTGACGCGGCCGAGATCATTCGGAGAGGCGCCGCCGACGTGATGGTGTCCGGTGGCGGTGAAGCTTCGATCTGCGAGTTCGGAATTGCTGCCTTCGCCCAGGCAAGGGCGATAAGCACCCGCAACGAAGATCCGCAAGGAGCGTGTCGTCCGTTCGATGCGACTCGCGACGGATTCGTGATGGCCGAAGGGGCAGGCACGCTCATTCTCGAAGAACGTGAGCATGCGCTGGCACGTGGAGCGCAGATCTATGCGGAGCTGCTCGGCTACGGGATGTCCTCGGACGCCTACCACATCACGCTGCCCCGCCCTGGCGGGGTCGGAGCAGCCCGTGCGATGCAGGCGGCCCTGAACGACGCCGAACTCGAGCCATCACAGGTCGGCTACGTCAACGCCCACGGCACTTCGACGCCGGCGAACGACGTGACCGAGACGGCAGCGATCAAGCTCGTCTTCGGCGATTACGCTGCACGGCTCCCGATCTCGTCGACGAAGTCGATGACAGGACATCTTCTCGGCGGTGCGGGTGCGGTTGAGGCCATCGCCGGCATCCTTGCCATGCGTGATGGTGTGCTTCCGCCGACGATCAATTACCGCTATCCCGACCCCGAATGCGATCTCGACTACATACCGAACGAACCCAGAGAGCAGGACATCCGTGTTGTCATGAGCAACTCGTTCGGGTTCGGTGGGCACAACGCGGTACTGATCTTCGGGAAGTAGGCGTGCCGGTGGGGAGACACGTATCTCGTGTTTCGTACTTCGTATCACGACCGTGAGACGATGCAAGATCCCGGGGCGATGCGTCCCATCGGCTGCTCTGCCCGGCGGGTTCTTGGTGCTCGGAAGTAGCCTGACGACGTGAAGTGGTCCGGCGAGTTCGTCTTTTGTCCCCGGTGCGGGACGCGTCTCGGTCGGCGCATGGTCGACGGACGTGATCGGGCCGTGTGCCCGGCGTGCTCCTATGTGCACTTCCGCAACCCTGCCGTCGGGGCGGCAGCGATCGTCCGTGACGAACATGGGCGTGTGCTGCTCGTGCGAAGGGCCCTTGGGCGTCTCAAGGGCCTCTGGTCGGTACCGGCGGGATTCGTCGAATACGGCGAGGACGTCAGAGACGCAGCAGCGAGGGAGCTGTTCGAAGAAACAGGGCTCGAGGCGAGGATCGGATCGGTCGCGTTCGTGGCCTCCGATTTTCACGATCCTGCGAAGCCGACCGTGGGGGTGTGGTTCCATGCGACGGTCACCGGCGGCCGCCTGCAGGCAGGCGACGACGCATCGGAGGTCCGGTACTTCCCTCTCGATCATCTGCCCCCACTTGCATTTGAGACGGATCGAGGACTCTTCGCGAACCTCGCGAAGTGAACGGACCGGCTGCGTGATCCGGATCGCTCCTGAACAGAACGTCTTGGTACGGTAGGCGCATGAGCATGTCCCTTTCGCCGAGCCCATCCTGCACGTCGACATGGGCCCATTCTTCGTTGAAGTCGAACGCCGCGACGACCCCCCCGTTGTACGACCGTCCCGTTGTGGTCGGGGGCACGGGAAACAGGGGAGTGGTCGCGTCGGCGTCCTACGAGGCACGTGCGAACGGAGTGACATCTGCGATGCCCGTGCGGCACGCTCGGCATCCTTGTCGCGGGCTCGTGGTCGTGCCGGCCCATCACGCGAAGTGCCGCCAGGCGCCTGAAGAGGTGTTCTCGATTCTCCGAAGTCTCACGCCATTCGTCGAAGGAATCTCCATGGATGAGGCGTTCCTCGACGTCTCCGGCCTCAGACTGCACCACGAAGATCCCGGACAGATGGGAGTTGAGATTCGTTCCCGCCGCAGAGTCGAAGCCGAACCGTCCGGTTCTGTGGGTGTTGCACGAAACAAGTTCCTGGCGAAGCTCGTCTCCAAGGCATCGAAGCCCGACGGGCTCCGCGAAGTCGCCGCCGGCACAGAGGTCGAGTTCCTCCACGCTCTCCCGGCTACGAGGCTGTGGGGGGTGGGCGCCGCCACCTCGGCCGCGCTGGAGCGTCTCGGTATTGCGACGGCGGGCGCACCGGCATCGACTCCGGTCGCAACGCTGAGGCGTCATCTTGGGGCCACGATGGGAACGATGTTGCACGACCTCGCATGGGGAAAGGACGAACGTGCCGTCGATCGCGATGGTGCCGTGAAGTCGATCTCCGTCGAGCAGACGTCTGAGCAGGATCTCGCAGACAGATCCCTGGTGGAAGCCGAGCTGCTCCGACACTGCGAGCGGCTTTCCGGGCGCATGCGAAGGGCGGGGAAGCTTGGCAAGGTGCCGGCCGTGAAGGTGCGTCTCGCGGACTTCGAGGCGGTACATCGCCGGCTCACCCTGGCCGATCCCACGAACACGGGGCGCGACGTGTTCCGGGCAGGAATGGCGCTGCTCGCCGATATCGATCTCGATCGATGTGCCGTGAGGCTCGTCGGTGAGGGCATGAGCGACCTCTGCGATTCGGCGGCTCCGCGCCAACCGACCACCCATCACGAGTGGGAGGACATGGCCATTGCCGTCGATCGGGTTCACAGGAGGTTCGGGGACGAGGCCGTAGTGCCTGCTCGCATCGTGGCGACTTCCGAGTCAATAACGGAACGAGGGGTATCATGACCGTAGAGGTGATCGAGGACTACAGACCATGCCACTAGACGAGCGCGAACAGAAGATCCTGCAGGAGATCGAGCAGGGCCTCTACGCCGAGGATCCGGGCTTGGTGCGCAAGGTCGGCAGGCTCAGTAGGGTCCCTTCGAGGCGAGCGATGATCGCGGCGATCGTCTTCCTCTTGGGACTGGCGACAACTCTGGGAACTTTCGCCTTCAACCAGTGGCTCGCCCTAGGTGGGTTCGTGACCATGGTGCTCGCAGGGAGCACGTTCGTACACGCCCGCAGGGCGATCACAGGGACCGAGGACGCGGCGTGGATACCCCGGTTTCTGGGCGGAAAACGCAAACGGCAGTGACCGCTTCGCGGCGCTAGAGTGAAGGTCCCGACATGCATGTGTCGGGTTGGAGTCGGCGGTCGTCGTGACCGCCCGTTACATCGGGGAGAGATGACGAGGTGGATGGATTCACGGCGCAACAAGCTTCCAAACTGACCGGTTGCACAGCGCATCAGCTCAGGTACTGGGACCGCGTTTCGCTCCTCGAACCGTCCCTGCAGAGCACTGGCGGCCGTCCCGGTGTGCGGCGGCTCTACTCGTTTCGAGACCTGGTCGCCTTGCGCGTGATCAAGAGCCTGCTGGACAACGGGATGTCCGTGCAGCGGGTCCGCAGAGCCTGGGGCTACCTTCGGCGCAACGGTGGCATGGACCGTCATCTGGCCGAAGTGAAGCTCGTGACCGACGGGCAGAGTATCTTCTCCATCGCCGAGGACGACGAGGAACTTCTCGACGCGCTTCGAGGGGGACAACTCGCGTTCTTCGTCGCGATCGACAGCATCACTCGGTCCGTCCAAGACGATGTGAGCAAGTTCGAACTCGATCGTGAGCGCTTTCTCGAGATGATCCGTTGGAGCGAAGAAGGCGTCAACGAGGAAGCCGTGGACGGCTGAGCCGACAGCCGGTTTGCAGTTGTCGGCAGCCGGCAGTTGACGTGGCGTTCTCTTTTTCGGCACGCCGACATCCACTCCCGCCCCCCGGTCTCGCAGTGGCCTGGGGCTGCGATACGAAGTGCGAGATACAGGGCACGAAACGCAAAGGCGCCTAGGCAGACCTCCAGGATCGGAACAGGGACTTCAAGCGCATCCTCGCTCGAATGCGGTCACCGATCGGATGGATGGTTCGTAGGTACGTCTCGGTTTCCGCAAAGGACGCTGCTGCCCGGTCGATGAGTGGATCGTCGAGGCGTTCCTGTGGTCCGAACAGCTGTGTTGTGACGCCATCGGCGAGCGGACGCATCGAGTGGTGCACCGACGCTGCCACCTCCAGCGGTGTCCAGGAGGGTGACGACACATCCCCGAAATCGCTGATCCGATCGATGATCTCATTCCACGCGCTCGAGATGTCGCCATTTCGAAAGCGAGCGAGTCTTCTGCGCCTGCGTATTGCTTTCGCCATCGGTACCGACGAGAACATGAGCAACACGACAAGCAAGACGAGTCGTGTGGGAGTGACGATTCGCAGGGGGGTCCTGTCCGACTCCGTCGAGGAGGATCCGGGCACGAGTTGTCGCTCGTCGAAGTTGGGATCGAATTGTCGCGGCGCCGGGGGCGTCTCGACGTCAGGCGATTCTGCTGCATCGGGCGGCGGTGGGATGTACTCGCGCGGATCGAACCCGACGGTGCTCATCGTCGACGGATTGTCGCCGAGCGATCGCGGTGTCGGGTCGAATCGCACCCAACCCTGGTTGTTCATCCAGAGTTCCACCCAAGCGTGAGCATTGCGATCCCGGACGATGATCGTCCCGTCGGCCTGGACCTCTCCAGGTCCGAATCCGGTCACGACCCTGGCAGGGATTCCGATCGAACGAGCCATGACGGCCATCGCCGTCGAGAACTGCTCGCAGTAGCCGGTTCGGTAGTTGGGGCTGTTGGTCGTGAAGAGCCAGTCTGCGAGGTCCTTGCTCGCATGGCCGGGGTCGACATCGAGTGAGTATGTGAAGATGTTCGGATCGCGGAACCACGCTTCGAGCAGGAGTGCCTTTTCGAACGCGCTCGTACCACCCGCGGTGAGCGCCCGCGCCTCGGTGCGGATGATCGGGTCGAGCGTCGGAAGTTCCAGGGCTTCAGAGAGCGAGGCAGGCCTGTTGGTCGCCGGCGTCGGGACTGCCTTGCCTTCGAACGCGCCGCGGTCGGCAGCCTCTTGAAAGATGGGTGTGAGTCTGCCGCCGGCACTTGCCAGAGCGTTCAGGTCCGGCGCCGGTACCAGTGCAGCTTCCTCGTAGGTGAGGTTTTCCCATGTGAGCAGGTCGAACTGGATGGACCCATCGGTCCGGACGCGGAAACTCTCGTTGAACAGAGCGGAACTGGAGCCCAGCCACGTGGGCGAGTACAAGATCGGCAGATAGTTCTGGCGGAGTTTCGCAATCGTCACGGAAGCGGAAACCGGGATGGTGGGGCCGAAGAACGACATGTCCTCGTCTTCCCACACGTCGCTGTCGGGTCCGTGGGTTTCTCGGGCCCTCGGGATCCAGTTCTCGCCATCGAACTCTTCGAGGGTGATCAGCTCCCAGTAGATGGACGAAGGGTCCACATCGCCTTCGACTCTCGCCGTGAAGACGGGCGTGTCGGTTTGTGACACGAGTTGTTGTCGGATACCCGTGAACAGGTTGTAGGAGACCCCGACGAGGATCCCCCCGCCGATACTCGTGTGACTGCGCCAGTCGACGAGACCGCCGGGGGGAATCACCCTGGAGACGAGTCCGGTACCACCGAGCGCGATCAGGACCGAGATGAGGGCGAAAACGGCCGGATAGACAAATGCGGGTCGTTCAGGACCGCCCGAGCTTCGCATCGGGAAGGTCGATGCCGACCGGTGATCCTCGGCCACGGCGGCGAACGCCAACGCCGCGGCCCCGAGGAACGCAGCTTTCCACCAGAGTCCGGGGGATGCCTGGTCGATGACTGCGAGCTGAAGGTAGAACAGCAGCGGCGGTGCAAGAGCGATGGCGGGATGCCTGCGCCGGATGCCCCATGCCAGCAGAGCCGCCAAGCCCCAATAGATGGCGGTCAGGATGACGATGAGCCCGGCGACCGGGGAGACGGGGGCGACACCGAATCGAATCAGGTCTACGCCCAGGCCGAGTTCTGCCAGGAACGTGGGCAGTGTCTCGGAGCTCGGTATCAACCCGAAGATGAGCGTTCCGGGCACTGCAATCCGCAGACTGACGAGGACCAGGGCGCCGACGTTGGCCAAGATGGTGGTCCATCGTCCTCGCAGCGCCCATGTGATGATGCCTCCCATGACCGCACCTGCAGCCACGGCGATCGGCCACGACGCTCCCTCGACCGACGGTCGGAGGAGGCGTTCGAGACGCAGAATCGCCAACCCCATGCCGACGGTTCCGGCTATCCAACTCCAGCGGTTGCCCATGGCATTGCTTTCATCCAGGCGGTGGCCCACGCCTCTCCAGGTCGGATGGAAACGATCGTTGCACCGCCGCGACCGAAGCTGATCGGTATCGGGTTCGAAGAGACGGTGAGCAGCACCGTTGCTCCTGCGTGGTGGGTGAGGTGCCGAGTCACGGATGCCACCTGCGCGTCTGGCGTTCCTGTGACGATGACAAGGGTGCCGCCTCGGCCTTTCAGCCGGAGCCGAGTCGCCGCCGAGCTGAAATCGAACGCACCGATCGGCTGAAGCCCGGCCAGTGTCCGCATGGCGGCCTCGTAGGGGTTCGTTTCGAGACTCGCGAGGTCACCTCCGGTCCACAGGTCGGCTTCAAGTCCGGCCGAGAAGAAGTGGTGGAGTGCCGAAGCTGCGCCACGTATCGCGGTTTCAAAGGCTTCTTGGTCCCCGTAGACGGCAGATCTGGGATCGACGACGACGAGCGCACGAGGCTCCCACGGTGCCTCGAACTGGCGGATCATCATCTCATCGCGCCGTGCCGTCGTCGGCCAGTGGACTCTTCGCAGATCGTCACCGGTCTGGTACTCGCGCAAGCTGAAGAAGTCTTCGCCACCTCGCTGGACGGTCTCGGCGCGTGCCGCCTGCATCGAGGGATCGACGCCGCGAAGTATCGGAAGGCCGTCGAGCCTTTCCACTCTGGGGTACACGATGAGTCTGTCGACTGCGCCGATCCGCTTGTTCGCCTTGGTGAACACGAAGGGATCGCTTTTCGAGACCATCACCGGTCCGAGTTCATACACGCCCCTCGTGTGGCAGGCGATCTCGTAGGTGCCGGAGAAGATGACGCCGGGCACGAGCGAGCCGATCCGAAAACGCGCTTCTCCCAACTGGCGGATCTCGTCATCGATCGTGATGTATCTCGATGCTCGTTGTGTGTCGCTCCTTGCGACCAACTCCACCGAGACGGTATCGCCTTCCCGCACGAGTGAGGGGTGGAGGCGTCGAGAGACGGTGATGTCCGGGATGCCCCTGCGTGTGCCGAGCCAACCGACGAAGACGGCGCCGGCGGTGAGGAGACTGAGGGCTGCGAGCTCAGTGTCCCCGAGGACGGCCCACAGGACGAGGAGTGCGAGGGCGGAGCCGAGAGCCGCCCATCCGCGCTCTGTGATCGTCATCCGGACCTGCTTCCGGGCACACGGACATGGCGCAGCACCGAATCGATCACTTCAGCGACCGTGGTTCCGCGCATCAGCGCCTCTGGGCGCAGAACCATGCGATGTTCGAGCACCGGACGTGCCAGCGCCTTGATATCGTCCGGCGAAACGAAGTCGCGTCGCTGCATCGCGGCGCGGACACGGGCGACACGCTGCAGATGCAGCGCGGCACGGGGAGAAGCGCCGAGGAGGAGTTCTCCGTGACGACGGGTCGCTTCGACCACGTCGACGATGTACGCCTGGAGGGAGCCGGCCACGTGAATGTTGCGAGCGATCTCACCCATCTCCCGGACGTCCTCCGCCGTAGCCATCGGTTTGAGGTCGTCGAAACTCGAATGCGTGCCGTGAGTCTCGAGTATCTGTATTTCCTTGCTGTGTGTCGGATAGCCGACAACGAGCCGCATCATGAATCGGTCGAGTTGGGATTCCGGGAGCGGATAGGTTCCTTCGTGCTCCAACGGATTCTGCGTCGCGATCACCATGAACGGTGGGGGTAGAGGGCGGGTGACCCCGTCCACCGTCACCTGGAGCTCCTCCATCGCTTCGAGCAACGCAGCCTGGGTCTTCGGTCCCGCACGGTTGATCTCGTCGCCGAGAACGATGTTTGCGAAAATCGCTCCAGGTTTGAAGACGAACTCCGTCTTGGCTCTATCCCAGATCGACACGCCGGTGATATCCGAGGGGAGGAGGTCGGGTGTGAACTGCACACGATGAAAGCGACAGTCCAGGGATCTCGCCAGCGACTTGGCCAGGAGGGTCTTTCCGACTCCCGGGACATCCTCGATGAGGACATGACCCTCGGCCATCAGGGACATGGCGACGAGTTCGATGATCTCGCGTTTGCCTTGGATGACGGTTTCCACGTTCGAGACGATCGTCTCGAACAGGTCCGCGAAGCGGTCGATACGCTCTGGAGCCGGGATCGTCGTTGTCAAAAGGGTCTCACCTCCGTGCTGGAGCCTATCAGCGCGGTGAAGATGCGCGCAGTGCACGAGGCACCTTGGGGGACGAGCCGTGACAGTGGATGCCTCCGTCATGAGTGGATTCAAACCGACTATGTCTGAACGGCAGAGACCGTGCGCGAAACTGCGCGGTATGATCAGCATGTCCCGGGGAGCTTGAGGAGGCACGTGGGCGGGGTGAGACGGGCGGTTGCCCGCAGACCTGATCTGTGGCTGGACGCAGCGCGTTCTGTCTTCGCGTTCGCTCCGAAAGCCTGGTGGAAGAAGTTCCCGTTCCTTCCCGTTCCCGAAACCCGCTATCTGGCATGGCGCCGTTTCACGGCGTACGGATCTGTCGACCAGACGCTGTCCGGCGAGGATGTCGTCGCGTTCTTGGAGTGGCGGCGCCGACTGAGGACCTCACGATGAGTGAGGCCCTTGATCGTGCAATCAGTGAGATCGACGGAGTCGCCTCGGCACGGATCGAAACAGACGGTCTTTCTATCGTGGGCGTCAAGGTCACCCTCGACGAGGGTGCCGACGAACGATCCGTCGGTTTGGCAATCGGCAGGATCCTCGAAGCGCACGGATATCGCTCTCGGGTCGCTCCGGAGCGGGTGAAGGTCGAACCGGATGCTCCGCCGATGCCGCCGGTCGAAGTCGTCTCCCAACCGAAGCCCGAGCTCCCGACAAACCTGGAATCGGTGACCATCGAGGAGGATCGGACCGGTGCGACGGTCACGGTCGTGGACTCGACCGGAGGCGGCGTGACGCTTCGTGCCGGGTCGACGGCCGAGGGGCGCAGGAAGGCCATCGTCGATGCTGTGGCCTCCCTGCTCGCCGAGAACACTGCCTCGCCTCCGCGTCTCGTCGAAGTGATGCAGCGCGAAGACAGTGTGCTGCTCGTCGTTCTCGAAGATGCCGACGGCGCCAAACTCGCCGGAGCCTCTGTCATCCGCTCGGGGTTGGACTTCGCGCTCGCCGCTGCAGTGTGGGCGGCCCTCACCGGGTAGTGGCAACTCCGAGTTCCCGATAGCCGGTGGCCGGCTTCCAGTCAGACGTGGGCGGAGACCGCCAAGAGACCGCCGGGGCACATGGCCCCTACCGGCACCGGCAGTAGATGAAGGCCATCCCTACGCGCTCTGTACCGGGATGAGTTCGATCACGACGTCGTCGGAGGTGGTGGCAGCCTGATTGTGCCGAGGTGCCGGGGTGCTCACGCTCCGTTCATACTCGGTTCGGCGAGCGAGCACGTCACGAATGAGCATCCTGGCGGGATCCGCTCGAGCGTCGGCGAGCACCTCGACATCGGTGTCGGTGGTACTGATCACCCTGACGCCGCGATCGCGAAGATCCTGAAGGATGACTTCCTGTATGAGCAAGTCCGAAGAAAACGCTTCGAGCGAGGGAACCACGACCGCGTCCGCGTGGCCCGCACCAACGATCTCGAGCAGAGCTCGAAACCCTTCGTCGCGGGGCTCACCGCTCGGACTTCTCACGTCTTGGCACATCGCGAGGAGTTGGTAACCCTGTTCGGAGGACCAGCGTCGAATCCGCTCGGATTGGGCGAAGATAGATCCGCCGTGCGACCGATCGGAGAACTCTCTCACATAGCCGACGACTCGCATACGCTGAGTCTCGCCCTGGTCACGCTGTGTGTCAAGGATCTTGCAGTCCGGTGCCCACCCGTCCGGCAGTTCTCGGCAGTCAGTTGTCAGTTCTCAGGAGTTGACGCGCCGTCCTCCGTCGGGAACGCTCCCTTCTTGCGTGAGAAAACCGTGGGATGGGCAACCAACTCGCGCAAGAACGGGGGAAGGGGTCGGCGGTCTTCTAGATCCGGATCAGGAGCACTGGGCACGGGGCGCGTCTCGCCAACCGGGTGCTGGTTGAACCGAGGAGGCCTTCGAACATTCCCCGGCCGTGCGCCCCGGCACAGAGCAAGTCGACGTGCTCACGCTCCACCGCCTCGAGGATCGGGCGCGTGGGATCTGCGCCCTCCACGGCGACGGCCTCGGCGTCGATACCGACGTCGGCGAATGCTTGCACGAGCGGTTCTGCTCTGCGTTCCTGCTGGTCTCTGACGTAGCGATCAAGGATCGCGTCGTCTCCCGGCCAGTTGGGAGAGAGTGTGGCCACCGGTGTCGGAGAGACGTATTCATCGTCTGTGTCGGCTCCCTGAAGAATATCGCGCTGTTCGAACAGCGCCCGCAGGTCCGACAGGAGGGTGCGCGGAATCTCCACGACCGTGAGCACCGTCACACGATCATCAGGTCTGACAAAATGCTTCAGGAAACCGGCCGTCTGGTCGGGATCGAGACTGCCGTCGGTGGCAACCATGATGTGCATGAGGGACTCCCGCGGTATCGGCTGGGGTTCAGCCTAGTGTCTTGGCCGGTGACGTTCGGGGTGTCGATGCCGGGGCAGGGGCGTCTGGACGAAGGCGCTCGCAACCGTTCTTGCGTGAGGCCGCCCCGCGCCATAGGCAGCCGGCTCACGCAAGAACGGGGGTGTCAGCCGGCGTCGGTACCCGCCCACGGGTCGTGTCCGATCCAGTCGCGCGCATCGAAGCGGGACCCGGTCGGCTCATCGACGTGAGCATGCGCAAGCCGGAGGAAGATCGGAGTGATCTCCGTCGGCGTCGGAAGTTCGGCCAGATCTTCATGTGGGAACGCCGCTGCACGCATCCGCGTCGCAGTCCCGCCCGGGTTGACGGAATAGACCCGTCCGTTGACCGCCCACTCGTCTGCCAGAACCTCCAACCACCCTTCGAGGGCGAACTTGGAGACGGCGTAGGCGCCCCAACCCTTCCTGCCGGCCCTCCCCACGGAACTGGAGACACCGATGACGGTCGGGAAGGGGCCGTAGTGAGCGGTAAGGGCTCGATGCAGAAGCTGAACGGCCGTGATATTGACCTCGAGGACACGCCGCCAGGCCTGCTCCGGGTAGTTCTCGAGTTCGGTTCGAGGGGGGCCAAGAACGCTCGCAGCATGGACGACGACATCGACGTCCTCGCCTTCGAGTGCCTCAACGAGCCTCGCGCGGGTCTCGGCGACGGTGATATCCCCGGGAATCGATCGCGGATCTCCCGTCCGTTCGGTTCGCGCCATCGACCACACATCGGCCCCTTCATGGCGATATGCGTCAACGAGAGCGCTTCCGATGCCGGAAGAACCACCGGTCACGAGGATTCGACGTCCGACGAGATGCATGGTGGACAGCTTACGATGCACCTATCTACGGATGGAACACGGGGGAGTGAATTGGTTGACATGTGGTGCGAAATGGGCCATAGTGGTGCGCAGTGGAGGACCGCAGATGCAATTATCGGAGACTGAGCCGTGTTCCTCGGTGAATATCGGCACACGCTCGACCCGAAGGGCCGCGTCGTGTTGCCCGCCGAGTTCCGTGCTCAGCTCGCCGACGGCTGCGTCGTCACCAAGGGGCAGGAGCGATGCCTCTACATCTTCCCTCTCGACCGATGGGCCGAAGAGGTGGAGAGATTGAATCGCCTGCCCCGCACGAACAGAAAGGTTCGCGCCTATACGCGTTCGGTATTCGCCGGCGCCAAGAAGGAGACCCCTGATCGGCAAGGGCGAATCGTGCTTCCCGAACGCCTCCGCGACTACGCGGATCTCGATCGGGAGGCCGTGGTAGTGGGTATCGCGGACCGCATTGAGATCTGGAACCAGGAGAGCTGGGAACAGCTCTCCTCCGAAGCCGACGATATCTACGCCGACATCGAGGAGGAATTCGGCACCGAAGGAATCTGAGCGCACCCAGGACTGGTGCATTGCCAGCCCCCCGGAACCATGAGGAAAGCCCCTTACTCCGCCCGCTTCCCAATGGTGCCAGCGCCCGGGGGGCTGGCAATGAATCAGACACCGGACAAGAACGCGTACCACAGACCCGTCATGGTCGACGAGGTGGTCGACCTGCTGCGTCCAGTTCCGGACGGCATCATCGTGGACGCCACCTACGGCGGTGGCGGCCACAGTCGAGCCCTTGCCCGGCAACTGGGCCATCCGATCCTTGCGATCGATCGGGATCCGGATGCCGCATCGCTCTCCGCCGGGGTTCGCGCCCGAAACTTCCGAGATCTTGCATCTTTGCTCGAGGAGGAGGGTGTCGACGAGATCTCAGGTGCCTTGTTCGATTTGGGCGTCTCTTCACACCAACTCGACGAGCCGGCTCGCGGCTTCTCGTATCGAACCCACGGCCCCCTCGACATGCGCATGGGTCCGGACGCTGCAACGGCTGCAGGCGAGATGGTCAACGAGTGGGACGAGAACGACCTCGCTCGAATCCTGCGGACGCTGGGCGAGGAGCGATTCGCGGACCGTGTCGCGAGAGCAATCGTGCGAGCACGTCCGATCCGCGACACGGTGCAACTCGCGGACGTGGTGCGTGATGCCATCCCTGCCGCGACTCGTCGAACCGGTGGGCATCCCGCCCGTCGCACGTTTCAGGCTCTCAGGATCGCCGTCAACGAAGAACTCGAAGCACTCGAGTCGGGGCTCGATGCTGCAGTCGATTCTCTGACTCCCGGAGGCCGGTGCGTGGTGATCTCCTACCACTCGCTCGAAGACCGCATCGTCAAGCGGCGGTTCCTCAGCGGCAGCCAGGGATGCGTGTGCCCTCCCGATCTGCCGGTGTGCGGATGCGGCCAGAGCGCGGAGCTCCGCATTCTGACTCGCCGACCGGTGACACCTCGAGAAGAGGAGATCGCCGGCAATCCGAGAGCGCGCAGCGCGAAGCTTCGAGCTGCCGAGAAGGTGGCGGCATGACGGCTCGGCCGGCACGCGTTGTCCAGGTGGATCGCCGGCTGAGGGTGATTGCCGGCAGGCGTTCGGTGCGGCCGAGACTCGGAACGTGGGTACTGTTCACCGCTCTCGCCATCGCGCTCTTCTTCGCTCTCATCCTCTCCCGTGTCGCGCTGGACAAGCCGGCACTCGAGATGAACGATCTTTCCAAGCAGATCGAGGCGGAGCAGGTCCAGTACCAGCAGCTACGCCTCGAGGTTGCTCGTCTACAGGCTCCGGAGCGCATTGTCCCGCTCGCGGAAGAGTTGGGTCTGACGTACCCGGACGAGGTTCGCGTAGTCGTTGCCGACGGTGTGGGTGACCGTCGGCCTCCAACCGAGGACCGCTTCGCCGATGTGAGGTCGATCCTCACCGCATCGCCATGAGGATCACCGGAACCAGTGCTGGCGGCCGGAGCCTCGCGGAGAGAGCGTCCCCGGAGGCGCTTACCGCGATCTTTCGGCCGCGGAGGTAGCCGTGGGCGGTCGGCCGCGAGGCCGCCGCTCGGGCCGAGGACGTCTGGTAATCGTCGCGTTGGTAGTGCTCGTCGCATGGTTCGGCGTCGGTGTGCGCCTGTTCCAGCTACAGATCGTCCAAGCTGCGGACCTCAAGGAGATGGGTCTGGAGCAGAGAACAAGGGTGAAGGTGCTCGCTGCGGAACGCGGCACGATCTATGACAGAGACGGGCGTGAACTCGCCATCACCGTCCAGGGGAGAACGATCGGTGCGGACACCGACCAGCTCCAGCAGCCGACTCAGGTCGCCGAACTGCTGGCCGTCACCTTGGGAATCGATCAAGCACAGGTGTTGGAGACCCTTCAGTCCGGTCGAAGGTGGGTGACGGTCGCACGTCAGATCGACGCCGAAACCGCGGCGCAGGTGGAGAGACTCGAACTGCCCGGCATCTACTCATATCCGGAAGCGATGCGCGTCTACCCGGAAGGGTCCCTTGCTGCGCAAGTGCTGGGCTTCGTCGACCCGGACGGCAACGGCCTCGAAGGTCTCGAGTACCGATACGACGAGCAACTCAGCGGGACACCGGGGGAGGTCAGGTTCGAACAAGATCTGGAGGGGAACGTGATCCCTCAGGGCCGGTACGACCTTCGCCCCGCCATTCCTGGCAGCGATCTCGTGACAACGATCGACAGAGACATCGAGTTCATCGCCGAGCGCGAGTGTAAGGCGACGCTCGAACGGACGGAGGCGAAACGGTGCACGGTCGTCGTGCTCGATCCCTCAACCGGGGAGGTGCTGGCCATGGTCGTGGTGCCGGGTTTTGATCCCAACGACCGCAGCGCCTCCAATCCAGACGACTGGGTGAACTGGGCCGTCCTCGGCACGTATGAGCCGGGGAGCGCCGAGAAGCTCATCACGATCGCTGCGGCGCTCGAGGAGCGTGCCGTCAACGCCGCCACGACGTTCGAGGTTCCCGATGTGATCGAGGTGGTCGACGGAGCCTGCGAAGGCCGCTTCAGCGCTGCCGGCGATCAGATCAACGGCTGTTACCACGATGCGGAGCGACATCCCATCGAGACCCTCAGCGTGAGGGACATCGTGACCAGATCGTCGAACGTCGGGACGATCCTCATCGGCCAACGGCTCGGTGATTCGAATCTCGCCCGGTACATCGATGCGTTCGGCCTCGGCAGGAAAACCGGCATCGATGTTCCTGGAGAGTCTCCGGGCAGGCTGAACCTTGACCCCACCTGCCCTTCCTGCTTCGCCTCCGCAGCCATCGGCTACGCGGTTTCGGTGACTCCGCTTCAGATGGCGGCGGCCTATGGAGCGGTGGCCAACGACGGCGTCTGGGTCCAACCGCATCTCGTTCGCGAGCTCGTCGACGGATCCGGAGTCCAGCGTCCGATCTCACCAGAGGAGCGGCGAGTCGTCTCGGCCGAAACGGCCCTCGTCATGAGGTCGCTTCTTCGCAATGTGGTGGAGAGCAGCGAAGGAACAGGCGGAAAAGCGCGAATCCCCGGCTACACGGCAGCGGGGAAGACCGGTACCGCCCGCAAGTTCGTGCCGGGGGAAGGCTATACGGACGACTACGTGGTGAGCTTCGTCGGGATGGCCCCGGCGAGCAATCCCCGGATCGTCGTCGCGGTCGTTGTCGATTCGCCCAGGATCGGTTCGAGTGGCGGGAGAGTCGCTGCACCGGCGTTCTCCAAGATCGCCGAAGACACGTTGCACCGCCTTGGAGTGCCCCCCGATGCACCATGAGACAGTAACGCTTTCGACGCTCGCCGCACGTGTCGGCGGACGCGTGATCGGACCCGACGTCCGGATCGAAGACGTCGAACATGACAGCAGGCGTGTGCGCCCCGGCGCGCTGTTTGTCGCTATCCCTGGGTTCACGACGGACGGCCACAGGTTCGTCGACGCGGCCGCAGCGGCCGGGGCCGCAGCGGTGTGTATCGAGCATCCGGTCCAGGTTCCTGTCCCACAGTTGGTCGTCGCCGAGACCCGCACCGTGCTGGGTCCCCTCGCGGCAGCCGTCCACGGGTATCCCGCCAGGGAGATGGCCGTCGTCGGAGTCACCGGCACCAACGGCAAGACGATGGTCACCTACTTCCTCGACACGATCCTGCGCAGCGCGGGAGTGCGCTCGGCGCTGATCGGAACCATTGGAGCTCGCATCGGCACAGAAACCATTTCGCTGGAACGCACGACGCCAGAAGCGTCAGACCTCCAGCGCCTGCTGGCGCGAATGCGCGACGAGCGCGTTCAAGCCGTCTCGATGGAGGTATCATCGCATTCGTTGGTCTTGCACCGCGTCGACGGCACGGTGTTTCGGGTCGCAGCTTTTACGAATCTCACGCAGGACCACCTCGACTTTCACCAGGACATGGACACGTACTTCAACGCGAAAGCTCAGCTCTTCTCGCCGACGAAGACAAGGGAGGCGGTCGTCTTCATTGACGATCCGTACGGTGCCCGGCTGGCCGAGTCGACCCGTCTGCCGACCACCACTGTTGGTTTCGGAGCAGACGCAGACATTCGCGCCGTCTCCGTGCATTCGGGCGCAGCCGTCAGCAGCTTCGCCCTGGTCACCGTCGAGGGACGATTCGCCGTGCACCTTCCGATCGGAGGGGAGTTCAATGTGGCGAATGCCTTGGTTGCCGCGGGGTGTGCCCGTAGCGTTGGAATCAACATGAACGAAATCTCATCAGGTCTCGGGAACGTCGAACCGGTGCCCGGTCGCTTCGAGATCGTCAGCGGTGACCAGCCGGTCGCCGTGATCGTCGACTACGCGCATACGCCCGACGGCATCGGAGCCGCCATCGACGCTGCCAGAGGGGCGGTCCCGGGGAGAGTGATCGTTGTCTTCGGCGCAGGCGGCGATCGGGATCATGGCAAGCGTCCGCTCATGGGCGCCGCCGCATCTTGCGCCGATATCGTGGTCGTAACCAACGACAATCCGAGGTCAGAAGATCCGGCCGAGATCGCAGACCAGGTCGCTTCAGGTGTCGTCGGATCGGAGCCGCTCATCGACCTGGACCGGCGGAGCGCGATCTTCGAAGCCGTGCGAATCGCGGAGCCGGGAGACATCGTCCTGATCCTCGGCAAAGGACACGAGCAGGGCCAGGAGTTCGCGGATCGAACGGTGCCGTTCGACGACCGGGAGGTGGCCCGCGAGGCGTTGGAGGCCCGCGCGTGATTACCTTGTTGATCTCTGCCGGCGTGGCTTTTGTCGTTTCGATCCTGGCGACCCCGTGGGCGGTACGCAAGCTTCGGCAGCACAACATCGGTCAGTTCATTCAAGAGGAAGTCTCGGGTCATCTACACAAGCAGGGCACCCCGACGATGGGTGGCGTCGTGATGATCGGCGCCGTCCTCATCGGCTATCTCGTCTCGCACGTCAGACTGTGGGGGGTTGAAGGATTTCACCTGTCCATCATCCCTTTTTCACGAGGCGGGCTACTGGCACTGTTGGCGCTCACCGGCATGGGGGCGATCGGCCTCGTCGACGACTACCTGAAGGTCTCCAGGAAACGGAGTCTGGGGCTTGGAAAGGCGGCGAAGCTCGGTGGGCAGCTCACCGTGGCTGCGCTGTTCGCGTGGGGAGCGACCAACGCCGGCATCTCCACGGAGCTGTCGTTCGCCCGTCCGCTCGGCATCGACCTGGGTGTGTTCTTCGTGGTTCTCGTTCTGGTGATGCTCGCGGGAACCGCGAACGCCGTGAACCTCACAGACGGTATGGACGGGCTCGCTGCAGGGTCCGCTGTCCTCGTCTTCGGTGCATTCGTGATCATCGGGTACTGGAAGTTCCGGCACTGGGAGTTCTACAGCGCACTGGACCCGCTCGAGGCGGGGGTCGTCTCGGCGGCGATGGCCGGCGCCCTCCTCGGTTTTCTCTGGTGGAATGCCGCCCCTGCGCGAATCTTCATGGGCGATGTGGGCTCTCAGGCACTGGGTGGGCTGATGGCGGCTCTTGCGCTGCTCACCAACACGCAGCTCCTCCTGATCCTCCTCGGAGGCCTCTACGTTGCCGAAACGGCATCGGTGATCCTGCAGGTTGCGAGTTTCAAGTTGACGGGGCGGCGCATCTTCCGGATGGCTCCATTCCACTATCACTTCGACCTCGGTGGTTGGCCCGAGACCACGGTCGTCGTGCGCTTCTGGATCATCGCGGGGCTCTGCGTGGCGCTGGCTCTCGGCATCTTCTACGGCGACTTCATCAACAGCGGACTTCTCGATGTCCCGTTCGGAGCCAACTGATGCGTACGCTGATCATCGGTGGAGGTGTGTCCGGATCCGCGGCAGCACGGCTGGCAGCGAGGCTCGGATATCGCGTGACGGTGTACGACGCCGAACCGGCGGTCGGCCAGGCTGTGCTCGCAGAAGGGTTCGCCACGGTCGGCGGTCCATGGACTGCGGACCTCCTGAACGGCATGGATCTGGTCGTCGTCAGCCCAGGAATCACCGAACGCTCCGCTCCTGTGACCGACACGCTCGAGGCGGGAATACTCCTGTGGTCGGAACTCGAATTCGCGGCGAGAAACGTCGATGCTCCGTTGGTCGCCGTCACCGGCACGAACGGCAAGACAACCGTCACGTCTCTGATTGCCTCCATGTTGCAGACCAGCGGACTCCGGACGATCGCAGCCGGCAACATCGGCACGGCCCTGTCTGACGTTGCCGGGGGACGGTGGGACGCCATCGCTGTCGAGGCATCCAGCTTCCAACTTCGCTTTATCGACGAGTTCCATCCGAACGTTGCCGTGGTGCTCAATCTCGCTCCGGATCATCTCGACTGGCACGTTTCGCTTGCGGCGTACGGGCAGGCGAAGGCACGAATCTTCGAGAATCAGACGGAGAAAGACGTCCTGATCTACGACGGCGATGACGAGGGGGCCACGCGGCTCGTCGAACCTGCTCTCGCTCGAAAGATAGCGCTTTCGCACCGCGACGACTTCACCTATGGGGCACTCTCGATTCCATCGGAGCAGATCCCCGTTCGAGATGCAGCATTCATAACGGATCTGAAGGCCGCGGCGGTGGCTGCTCTGGAGATGGGAGCTTCGCTCGAAGCCGTGCAGACAACCGTCCGGTCGTTCCGGCCTGCGGCACACCGGCGCACGCTCGTGGGCACGTGGCAAGGGGTGCGGTGGGTCGACGACTCGAAGGCGACGAATCCCCATGCCGCGGTCGCCTCGATACGGGCGTTCCCGTCCGTGGTGCTGATCGCCGGCGGTCGCAGCAAGGGGCTGGACCTGTCTTCCGTCGTCGGGGTCGAGTCGATCCGACACCTGGTGCTGATTGGAGAGGCAACATCTGAGCTGGCTGAGGCTGCGGGCGACACCCCATGGACGGCTGCGTCCACCATGGAGGAGGCGGTCGCGACCGCGGACGCCGTGTCCGAGTCCGGCGACGCAGTACTACTCGCACCGGCCTGTGCGAGTTTCGACATGTTCTCCTCGTACGTGGCACGTGGCGATGCATTCGTGAAGGCGGTTCGCGACCTGAAGGAGCGACGATGACCGCAGGAGTCACTTCGATCACGCGCGCCAGGACCGCCCAACGCAAGGTCGCCCGACGGCGCTCTGCCAACGCGCGATACGCAGTTCTCCTGTTGGTTCCCGTCGCGCTGCTCACCGTGATCGGCCTAGGTGCCATCAGGTCGGCATCGTCCGTCGTAGGGATCGAACTGTACGGCGATGGCTGGGTCTATTTCAAGAAGCAGGCGCTTTGGATAGGGGTCGGGGTGATCGTCGCGATCGTTGCTGCGAGAGTTCCGTATCGCGTCTACCGGAAGGCTGCGGGCCCACTTCTCATCGCGTCGGTTATCGGGCTCATTGCGGTGCTGCAGTTCGGTGTGGTGGCCGGAGGCTCGAGACGGTGGATCGAGATCGGTCCATTGACCCTGCAACCATCCGAGTTCACCAAGTTCGCCGTTGTCGTCTACCTCGCGGCTGCTTTGGAGAGAAAGGAGCGCCTTCTCGACGACATGTGGCACCTGGCAGTGCCGCTGGGAGTGTCCGGGGGGATCGCCGTGCTCCTTGTCCTGCTGGAACCGGACTTGGGTACGGCGCTGGTGATCTTCGGCGCGGCGTTTGCCGTTTCCGCCGTGTCTGCGGCACGCCTGCGCCATCTCGCGGTGACCGCGCTTGGCGGTTCAATGGCCGCGCTGCTCCTCGCAGTCGTCTCCCCGTACCGGCGCGAACGGCTCACGTCGTTTCTCCATCCGTTCGCCGATCCGCTCGGCAGTGGCTGGCAAGTCGTCCAGAGCTACGTCGCTCTCGGAACCGGGGGCACGTTCGGCGTCGGGCTCGGTGCGAGTCGCGCCCGATGGTCATTCCTTCCCAACGCCCACACGGATTTCATTTTCGCCATCATCGGTGAGGAGACGGGATTCGCCGGAGGAGTGACGGTGCTCGCGATGTTCGCGCTGATCGGCGTCGTCGGCTACCTCATTGCGATGCGCGCACCCGACCGTTTCGGTCGCATGCTTGCAGTTGGGATCGTTTCCTGGCTTTCGCTCCAGGCCCTCATCAACTTGGGGGGTGTCGTTGGGCTCCTTCCGATCACGGGAATGCCGCTGCCGTTCATGTCCGTCGGGGGGAGCTCTCTCGTGACGGCTTTCGGCGCGATCGGTGTGCTCGTCAACATCGCCCGGAACGGGGCGAATCCGACCGCATGAGCTACGCGATCGCCGCCGCAGGCACCGGCGGGCACGTCTACCCGGGCCTCGCCATCGCCGAAGAGCTCGAACGTCACGGAGTGGCCAAGGAGGAGATTCTCTTCATCGGAGGAGATCGCCTGGAGGCGCAGGTCTATCCCGGAGCGGGTTTCCCGTTTCTCGCTCTCCGATTGCAGGGCCTCAGCCGAAGCCTGTCGGTCGACAATCTCAAACTTCCCTTCGTGGTGCGCCAGGCTGCCCGACGAGCACGGAATGAACTCCAGACACGGGGGGTGAAAGTCGTCCTCGGCATGGGCAGTTACGTGACCGTACCGGTCGGATGGGCCGCCCACCGGATGGGGATACCGTTGTACCTGCACGAGCAGAACGGGGCAGCGGGGCTAGCGAACAGGATCATGTCCCGATGGGCCCGTACAACGTTCGTCTCGTTCGACGGGACCAGAGGTGTCCGACGTCCCGAAACGGTCGGCACGCCGATACGACGAAACTTCTTGGCGAGTCGCGCCGATCTCCGCCACATGGCCCTGGCTCGCTACGGTCTCGATCCGGGCACGGTGGTCGTGGGGGTGTTCGGAGGTAGTCTCGGGGCAGGCGTACTCAACGCTGCGATCGGCGATCTTGCGCGCCGTTGGAACGGCCCCGCGATCTCCCTGCTTCATCTGGTCGGCACACGGAATGTGGACGGTATCGATACGGTCGGAGCGGTCGTACCCTGGGTCGTCGTGGGCTATGAAGACGCAATGGAGTACTTCTACGCAGCGTGCGATCTCGTCGTGTCTCGTGCCGGAGGGGTCGCCGTCGCCGAGATCGCCGCGACGCATACACCGGCCATCCTCGTGCCAGGAGGCTTCGGTGGCGGCCATCAGGCGTCGAATGCCGCCGCCATGGAGCGTGCCGGAGCCGCGGTGCACCTCCCGGAGGAAGACATTGTTAGCCTCGAACCTGTCGTGAGAACGCTCGTGGAAAACATCGCGAGGCGCAGGGAGATGGCCGAAGCGGCCGTCTCGATCGCTCGTGTCGATGCGGCTGAGCGCATCGCCGCCACACTCGTGTCTGCCCATGGCTGAGCTCGCCGACCGCATCCACATCGTGGGAGTCGGAGGATCCGGGATGAGCGCGCTGGCAAAACTGCTGTCGGGACTTGGCCACCGGGTGAGCGGCTCCGATATCCGTCCGAGCATCGCGCTCGAACGTCTGTCGGATCTCGGAATCAAGACGTGGGCAGGCAGCAGCCCGGACGCGATGGCAGACGCCGGGCTCGTGGTCGCCTCATCCGCGATTCCGGACTCGGACCCGGAGCTGCGTGCCGCAACCGCGGCGGGAATTGCGGTGTGGGACCGCCCTCGGCTTCTCGAAGTGCTGACTTCCCGAATGCCTGCCGTGAGCGCCACCGGAACTCACGGGAAGACGACTTCGAGCGCTCTGCTGGTTGCTGCTGCGAGAGGTGCGGGTCTCGAACCTTCCTTCGTGGTCGGTGGCGAACTCATCGGGCTCGGCACCAATGCCGCCGTCGGGACCGACGACCTGTTCATTCTCGAAGCCGATGAGGCCTTTGGCACCTTTCTCTCATTGCATCTGCGTGCACTGATGGTCACCAACGTCGAAGCCGACCACCTCGACCACTACGGGTCGACGGATGCACTCGAGGACGCGTTCGTGGAAGTGGTACGCAACGTGGATGGCCCGGTCGTGATCTGTGCAGACGATCCCGGAGCCCGAAGAGTCGCGCAACGCACCGACCGGCCCACGTACGGGCTCAGTGACGATGCTCGGTGGAGGATCGCCGATCTCGGCCTCGCCAGCGATGCGGTTCGCTTCTCGCTCATGCACACGACCGTGACGGTTCCCAGGCCAGGTCTGCATATCGCCCGCAATGCTGCAGGCGTTCTCGCTCTCGCGGCCGAGCTGGGTCTCGACATCGAAGGTGCGGCAGCCGGCATGGAGCAGTTTCGCGGAGTGCGGCGCCGGTTCGAGCTGCGTGGCCGTGTGGCCGGGGTGACCGTTATCGACGACTACGCGCACCATCCGACCGAGATCGCCGCCACCATCGAGGCCGCGACCCGTGGGGAGTGGCGTCGCGTCTGGGCCGTGTTTCAGCCGCATCGCTACAGCAGAACCAAGGAACTCCACCGCGAGTTCGGCGCTGCGTTCTCCGCTGCCGACGAAGTCGTCGTCACCGACATCTACGCTGCAGGAGAGACGCCGGTCCCCGGTGTGACCGGGGAGCTGGTTGCCGACGCGGCACGGGCACGTACCAGCAGCCATGTCACGTACGTTCCGCACAGGGCGGACCTGGGGGACTTCCTCGCCCAGAACGTACGACCAGGCGATCTCGTGCTCACCCTGGGTGCGGGTGACATCACCCTGTTGGGCTCCGAGCTGGTGAGACTGCTGGAGGAGAGATGAATGTGTGGGACTCGCTGGCCACCGAAGGGGTCCTCGACCGGGATGTTCCGCTCGGGCCGCTGACCACCTACAAGCTCGGCGGGCCGGCCCGCTACCTGGTCACCGTCGAGGACGAGGCTGCACTCGAGCGGATCGCCCTGCATCTCACGAGGGAACCGATCGAGGTGGTGGTGTTCGGCCGCGGGAGCAACATTCTCGTCTCGGACGAAGGCTTCGACGGCCTCGTTGTGCGTCTCGGAGGCGGATTCTCCTGGGTGCGCATTGGAGAGACGGTTTCGACGGGTTCCGCGACCCCGCTGCCGCTCCTGGCAAGGGCATCGGCGAAGGCCGGTCGGCATGGCCTCGAGTTCTTCGTGGGTATTCCGGGATCGGTAGGAGGCGCAGTCAAGATGAACGCCGGATGCCAGGGCTCCGAGACCCGCGACAGGCTCGTGTCGGCGACGGTCATCGACCTCGCAACCGGAACGTCGAATCGACTCGGTCCCTCGGATCTGGATCTGTCCTACCGACATTCGTGCCTCGGACCGTTCGAAATCGTGACGGCGGCCGAGTTCTCGACCGAGCCAGGGGAGCGGGCTGCGACTGAGAAGCAGATTCGCGACATCGTCCGATGGAGAAAAGAGCACCAGCCCGGAGGAGTTCTCAACGCGGGGAGCGTGTTCAAGAATCCGCCAGGGGACAGTGCGGGAAGGTTGATCGACGAAGCAGGCCTGAAAGGCCTCAGCATCGGCGGAGCGAGCGTGTCGATGTTGCACGCCAACTTCATAGAGGCGGGACGGGACGCGACCGCGGCGGATGTGTATGCGCTCGTGCGCGACATCCAACACCGGTTGCAGGAGACGGGTGTCGTTCTGGAACCCGAAGTACGGTTCGTGGGTCGATTCCAGGACGGCGCATGAGCATCGAGCCACGTCTGGAGCATCGGCGTCGTCAAGTGAGGGAGACGGCGGCTCGCGGAAGGTTGAAGACGGTCCTGTGGACCGTGGCGCTGGTGAGCGTGTTCGGCATCGGGGCATGGATCGTTCAGTCCCCATGGCTTGCCGTTCAACAGATCGGTCTGTATGGGGTGGAGCATTCCGATGCTGCCGCCATCGTCGAGAAAGCCGGCGTGCGGGTGGACGTGCCGATGTTGAGAGTGCGGCCCCGCACCGTCGAGGAGCTGCTCGAGCAGGACCCTTGGATCTCCCGGGCCAAGGTCAGTCGAACGTTTCCTCACACCGTAGAGATCCAGATACGCGAGCGAACTGCTGCAGCGGGTCTCCAGTGGGGTACCCGGTGGCTGCTGATCGCGGCAGACGGCATGCTCCTCGGCCCGGCCGATCGTGTTCCTGACGATGCGGCACTGCTTCTGCTCGGCGACGTCGATCCCGGAGCACCCGGCAAGATCGTGGGACAGGGACTGGTTGGCGGTGCGGTCGAATTCGTGGCAGCCCTCCCGGCACCGATGCGTTCCGGGACCGTGGTGGATCTACGTGATGGTGAACTGTGGTCGCGTACGGCCGCTGTGTACGTCCGGTTGGGGTCGCCCGCCGACATGGCGGCAAAAGCCGCTGCACTCGAAGCGGTGCTGGCCGACGGAGTGCCGGAAGGGTCCGTGATCAACCTGATCGCGCCATCCCGACCAGCGGTAGAAGGTTCTAGTTGAGGGTGATGGTTTTTGGCTTTACAAGAAGATACAGTGACCTAAGGTTCTGGTGGAGATTCAAGTAAGGAAGTTGTTATGAGTGGGTCCGCAAAGAGGAGTACGTCGCCACAAAGCTACCTGGCCGTGATCAAGGTCGTTGGAGTCGGGGGTGGTGGCGTCAATGCCATCAACCGCATGGTGGATGCGGGTGTTCGCGGCGTGGAGTTCATTGCGGTGAATACGGACGCTCAGACACTGCTCATGTCGGATGCGGACGTCAAACTCGACCTCGGGCGGGATATCACTCGCGGGCTCGGTGCGGGAGCAGATCCCGACGTTGGCAGATCGGCAGCGGAGAGCCATCGAGAGGAGGTCGAGGAGGTCCTCAAAGGGGCCGACATGGTCTTCGTCACGGCCGGTGAAGGCGGCGGGACCGGAACGGGAGCGGCTCCCATCGTGGCCGAGATCGCCAAGGAGGTCGGAGCGTTGACCGTCGGTGTGGTGACGAGACCCTTCGGATTCGAGGGCCGGCGCAGGTCGGTGCAGGCCGAGCAAGGGATTCAGAACCTTCGCGAAGCGGTGGACACACTCATTGTGATTCCGAATGACCGCCTCCTCGAACTGACCGACCCGAAAACGCCGATGGTGGAAGCGTTCAAGATGGCGGACGAGGTGCTGACCGGCGGCGTGGCGGGGATCACGGGTCTGATCACCACACCCGGACTCATCAACGTCGATTTTGCGGACGTCCGGACGATTCTGACCGATGCGGGAACGGCGGTGATGGGAATCGGCCGATCGTCCGGAGAGGGGCGGGCGGCGCAGGCGGCACAACGGGCGATCTCCAGCGGCCTGCTGGAGACCTCGATGGAAGGTGCTCGGGGCGTGCTGCTCATGGTCGCAGGCCCAGAGGACATGACGCTGCACGAGGTGAACGAGGCGGCGACGCTCGTCGCCGACAAGAGCGACGACCAAGCCGACATCATCTTCGGCGCGGTCGTGGACGGCGCACTGGGCGACGAGGTTCGCGTCACCGTGATCGCCGCCGGTTTCGACCGTTCCCGCGGACCCGCGGGATTCGCTTCCGGGAGACTCCACGGAGACGATGACCTGATTCCCAGCTTCGTCCAGGGATGAGTCGAGGCCTTACGGCGTTCAGTACTGCCGAAGACGGCGACCTGCGATCCGACGCTGCGGCGCGTGTAGTGTTCGCCGCAGCGCTCGGGATCAGTTCCAAATGGGCAGCGGTCAACCAGGTGCACGGCGGAACCGTCGTGCAAGTGCATCGGTCGGGGGATGCGGGCGCCGCCGACGCCCTGTTTACGACAGTGCCCGGACTCCCCGTGGTCGTCTTCACCGCCGACTGCTTTGCGGTTGCTCTCCTGTGCGACCACGGTGTCGGTATTGCGCACGCGGGGTGGCGAGGCCTCGCCGCGCACGTGGTCCGCAATCTGAGAGAGGCGATGGCCGATGCCGGGGCAGAGCCCACGCACGCGGCGATCGGACCGGGAATCGGCCCATGCTGCTTCGAGGTCGGTGAGGAGGTGCTCTCCGTGCTTGGTGGCCACGAGACGGTCACGACGCGGGGGACACGGAGCGTCGACCTCGCAGGGGTCGTGCGGGACGAACTCGACGGTCTCGACTGGTGGGAGAATGGAGAATGCACGCATTGCGGAAGAGGATTCTTCTCGCACAGGCGTGATCAGACCACGAAAAGGATGGCAGGCGTCGCATGGTTGCCGTGAGACTGGCCGAAATCGAGACGCGAATTCGACGTGCAGCAGCGCGTTCAGGACGTGATCGTGGCGACGTCACGCTCGTCGCGATAGGAAAAGCACAGCCGGTGGATGCACTTCGGGAGGCGTATGATGCAGGACAGCGGGTGTTCGGTGAGAACCGGGCACAGGAACTGGTCGGCAAGGTGGGCCAACTTCCCGGCGACATCGAGTGGCACTTCGTCGGGCACCTTCAACGCAACAAGGCGCGGCTGGTACGTCCCATCGTATCGCTGCTGCACTCGATGGACAGTGTGCCGTTGGGAGCGGCGTGGCTCAAAGGCCCGGGCTTGACACCTCCGGCACTGATCGAGGTCAACATCGGTGGAGAGTCCCAGAAGCCGGGTGTCCCGATCGAGATGGTCGAGGAGATCACGGACCGCCTGATCGCGCTCGGTGTCGACGTTCGCGGCCTCATGACGGTCCCTCCGATGGCTCAGGATCCCGAGGAAGTCCGGCCGTTCTTTCGCAAACTGTCGACACTGCGAACCCAACTCGCGGAACGCCGGCCCACAATCATCGAACTCTCGATGGGCATGACGGACGACTTCGAAGTGGCGATCGAGGAAGGATCGACGATGATTCGTCTCGGACGGGCTATCTTTGGTCCTCGCATGAGAAGAGAGATCGTATGAGTTCGTTGTTCCAGAAGGCGTTGCTCTATCTGGGGCTCGTGGATGAGGAAGGCCTCGACGAAGAACAGCCGGAGATCGCAGCCGTTGCGCCGCTTCAGTCGAACATCCGCACGGTGTCCGGCAACGATGCGCACGTACGCGGTAGGAGGGTGGAGCCACCCGAAGACGCCGGCTATCCGGGTGCCTCTGCCGTGCGGGCCACTCCTCGATCCGAGACACGCGCGGACATCGTGACGGCGGTCACGTTCGACGATGCGAAGACAATCGCCGACCGGATTCGGGGACGTCAGGCGGTGGTGTTGAACATGCGGGACACGGATCCGGACATGGTGCGGCGTCTGATCGACTTCGCAAGCGGGCTTACCTACGGCCTCGACGGCACGATGGGCAAGATCGCCGAGGGTGTGATCCTCATCCTTCCGCACGGCCTCAGTCTCGGCCGCGCGGAACGGCGGCGTCTCGCGGACCTCGACCTCTACGCGGTGGACGACGAGTAGATGGCGTTTCTCTGCAGTTTGATCTTTCTGTACGAACTGGTCGTGTTTGCACGCATTCTCATCGACTGGTTCAGGGTGCCGTTCGATCATCCGGTGGCGAAGCTTCGTGATGCGCTTGCCCTTGTCGTGGATCCGGTACTGCGACCCATGCGGCGCGTGATCCCGCCGATTCGCATGGGAGGGATGGCGCTGGACCTGTCGCCACTGGTGTTGCTGATCGGTTTGTCGCTCCTCCAAGGAATCGTTTGTTGAACCGAGCTATGCTGCCAATGGCGGACGCTCAGAGGTGGTTGCATGTCGTTGAATCCGATTGACATTGAACAGAAGACGTTTCGTGTTGCCCTCCGGGGTTACGCCGAAGAGGAAGTCGATGCGTTTCTCGACGAGATCGTCGCATCGATGAGATCCTACGAGAAGGGGCTCCAGGAGGCGCAGGAACGCATCAAAGAGCTCGAACATCGGCTCTCGGAAACGCAGGAGGCCGAAGACCGGATCAGGAAGACGCTCGTCATCGCGCAGAAAACTGCAGACGAAGTGGTTCGAGAGGCGCGTTTCGAGGCGCAACAGATCCTGTCCGAGGCACGGCTGGACGCGTCGGAGATAGAGACGGAACAGGCGAGACGGCGCGAACGTCTGGGGTCAGAGGTTGGGATGCTCCAGGGAGTCGTCGAGGAGTTGCGGGCTCATGTGCGCGACCTGACGGAGAGTCTTCTGACACAAGTGGAGGACGTGGAGTCCGCCATGGCGAGTGTCATTCCGGATGAGCTCAAGGAAGCAGAATCGGTCCAAGAGACCGTCGAAGAGGAATTCGAGACCGTCTACGAGATGGACGGGTCCCACGAGGCCCACGAGTCCGAAGAGCGGACGGACGAGGTCGACGAATCTGAGGATGAAGGCAGCTTCGACGATGCAGAGGCCGGAGAGGTCTATCTGGGCTCCGACCGACGCCCCTGGGAGCGCTACGGCGACTAATCGGCCGTCGGCTTTCGGCAAGAGGCGTCATGCACGCCCGCCTCGCGGTGCGACGTTGACCTGAGGTCGCGATACGAGGTGCAGAGTACGAAATGCAAGACACCCGAATGACGCTTGCCTAGTGGGCTCGCTCGATCTGCACCTGGACGGTCGCGCCGTCGACATTCAATATCTGACCGTCTTCCAGCGTGCGGACGCGCTCGAAACTCTGCGCGAGTACCTCGGTCATGATCATCTCACGATGCCGTTCGAGTGCTTCTGCCAGATAGGCGTCATCAGTCGCCCAAGTCACCGCGATGCGGTCACTCACGGCGAGCCCGTCGTCACGGCGCAGCTGCTGAATCCGGTTGACGAGTTCGCGGGCCAATCCTTCGGCCCGGAGGTCGTCGGAGAGGTTCACGTCGAGCGCGACCGACAGGGGCCCCTCGGCTGCGACGACCATCCCGGGTCTCGGGGTGCGTTGCACGACGATGTCACCGGCGGTGATCCGGTGACCGTGGATCTCCACGGCTGTTCCGTCGAGAATCGACTCGATCGAGTCTCCGGACAATTCGGCGATCGCAGAGGCAACCTCGCGAATCGCCACTCCGAGTCGCGGTCCGAGAGTCCTGAAGTTGGCCTTCGCACGAATGTCGACTCCGGCGCTCTCGTCGACACCGGTGATGACCTGCTTGACGTTCAGTTCGTCCGCGATGATCGACGTGTGGGCGTTGACCGCTTCGAGGATCTGTTGCTCCTTGCCGAAAACGGTGATCGAGTGCAGTGGCTGTCTGACTCTGAGGCCGTTCGTGACCCTGAGCGACCGACCGAGCGTGACGACCGAGCGTACGATCGCCATCTGCTGCTCGAGTGTGCCGTCGATGAGGTCTCTCCTGGCCGTGGGGTAGTCCGAAAGGTGCACTGCGACCGGCCCTTGCTCGTCGGGTTCCCGCTGAGTGACGACCAGTCCCTGGTAGATCTCTTCGGTGACGAACGGCAGGACCGGCGCAATGACCTTCGAGAAGGTCACCAGCACGTCGTACAGGGTCGCAAACGCGCTGAGTTTGTCATTGTCGCTTGCTGCACGGACCCGCCAGAAGCGCCGCCGCGATCGTCTGATGTACCACTTCGTGAGATGGTCGATGAACTCGATCATCGGTGGCACGACGGCGTACAGGTAGTAGCCCTCCATCATCTCGTTCACTCTGGAGATGAGGCTTTGCAGCATCGACAGGACCCATCGGTCGAGCTCGGGTCGGTCCCCGGGTGGTGGAGCGTCGGCGAGGTCTCGACGCGTGATGCCGTCGGCTTCAGCGTACGTCGTGAAGAAGGAATACGCATTCCAGAGGGGGAGGATGACCGTTCGGGTCACTTCCTTGACTCCCGCCTCCGTGAAACGCAGCGGTTCAGCCCTCAGCAGCGGTGAGTTGATGAGGTACGCGCGCAACGGGTCTGCGCCGTAGGTGGAGAGCACCTTCATCGGGTCCGGATAGTTCTTCAGGCTCTTGGACATCTTGTGGCCGTCCTCTGCGAGGATCAGGCCGTTCACGACGCAGTTGCGGAACGGTATCTCGTCGAAGACCGCACTGGCGAGGACGAGCAGCGTGTAGAACCATCCTCTGGTCTGGTCGAGTCCTTCGGCGATGAAATCTGCAGGAAACTTGAGGTCGAACGTGTCGGCGTTCTCGAACGGATAGTGGTGCTGAGCGTACGGCATCGATCCCGACTCGAACCAGACGTCGAGAACCTCGGGGACGCGGCGCATGACCGCTCCGCACTCGGGGCACGGGATCGTGACCTCGTCGACGATATGCTTGTGCAGATCGGTGAGGCGAACGCCCGACTGTGCCTCCAGTTCGTCAACGGAGCCGATGCACGTCTGATGGCCGCACGACTCGCACTCCCAGACCGGGATGCAGCTTCCCCAGTACCGATTCCTGCTGATCGCCCAGTCCCTGGCGTTCTCCAGCCAGTTGCCGAATCGTTTCTTGCCCACGTAGTCGGGTACCCAGTGAATTCGATCGTTGAGGTCGACCATGCGGTCCTTGAAGGCCTCCACGTTGACGAACCATGTCGGGATCGCCTTGTAGATGAGTGGCGTGTGGGTGCGGTAGCAGAAGGGATAGGAGTGGCGAATCTGCTCGCGTTTCACCAGCAGGCCCCGCTGTTTGAGCAGGTCGATCAGCACCGCGTCCGCATCCTTGACGTACATGCCGGCAACGTCGGGCACGGCTTCGGTGAAGAGCGCCTCTGCGTTCACCGGGTCTACGAGCACGTCGAGCCCGGCGTTCTGCAGGGCGTAGAAGTCGGCTTCTCCGTATGCCGGTGCCATGTGGACGAGGCCGGTTCCTTCATCGGTGGTCACCTCGGCGCTGGAGATCACCTGGAAGGCGCCGCGATCGCGCTCAGCTTCGAAGTAGTCGAAAGGGGGCTCGTATGCGGCACCGACGAGTTCTCGTCCAGATGCCGTTGCCACCACCTCGCTGTCGGGCCAGAAGTCGTCCTTACGGGCCTCGGCCACCCAGTGTCGCTCATGATCGTGCAGCACGGCCACATAGGGGATCTCTTCCCCGACTGCGACGGCGAGGTTTCCGGGCAGCGTCCACGGTGTCGTCGTCCAGACGACGAAGTAGTCGCCTTCGCGAACCGGACCGTGCGACCGCAGGACGGGGAGGCGCACGGTGATCGCCGGATCGTCCACGTCGCGGTACTCGAGGTTGGCCTCGAAGTTCGACAGGGGTGTCGATGCTCCCCACGAATACGGGAGCACCTTGAAGGCGCGATAGACGAGGCCTTTGGCCCAGAGCTGCTGAAAGACCCACCAGACGCTCTCCATGAAGTCGAGGTCCATGGTCTTGTAGTCGTCCTCGAAATCCACCCAGCGTCCGATGCGGCGAGTGATTCGCTCCCACGCCTCGGTGTTGGTCTGAACCCGCGCCCGGCACGCCTCGTTGAATCGGCGAACACCGTAGGCTTCGACATCTCTGGGACCGTTGAGACCGAGAGCTTTCTGCACTTCCATTTCGATGGGGAGACCGTGGGTGTCCCATCCGAATCGCCGCTCGACCCTGTGACCCCGCATCGTCCAATAGCGGGGCACGATGTCCTTGATCACTCCGGCAAGCAGGTTCCCGTAGTGCGGGCTGCCCGTCGCGAAGGGAGGACCGTCATAGAACGTGTACTCGGACTCTTGCGGACGCATCTCGACCGACGTGTGGAAAGCGTCGATGTCGTCCCACAGTTCCAGGATGCGCTCTTCGATCTCTGGGAAGGATACGTTCGGCTGAACTCGGGTGAAGTGCTTGTCGTTCATGTCGGTCCGAGCATCGTAGCGCTCAGCATCCAGGATCCAGCTTCCAGACCTCGTGGCCGCTTCTGCAGCCATGGCCGAAACCCGATGGACGACCACTGGTTACCCTTGTGTCATGTCGCCGTTTCGTGCCCATCCAGAAGGGACCGAGGTCGCAGTCTGGGTCGTTCCCGGCGCGTCACGGACCGAGGTGGCCGGTCTGCACGACGGCGCGCTGAGAGTGCGAGTCGCTGCGCCTGCCGAAGGCGGCAAGGCGAACAAGGCCGTGATTCGCCTGATTGCGGAGAAGACCGGCGTCAAGGTTCGTATGACGTTCGGCACCGCTTCACGTCGAAAACGCCTGGTCATCGAGGGCAAGACTCCGCGAGAGGCGGCGAGGAGCCTACTGGACGACGCCGGGGCGTAGTGCGTGCTTCGTGCCAGGTGCTTTGTGCCAGGCGCCGGAAAGAGTGTGGCAGTTCAGTCACTGGGGACCGACGACCGGCCACTGCCGATCTCGTGATCTGTGCGCACGGCGGCGAGGTGCTATCTTCTCGTGGACTATGACCCGTCAACTCTCGTCGTCCACCCTGGAGAAGTACCGGCGCCGCCTCGAAAAGGACCGGCAGGGGCTTCGACAGACGATCGACGACCATCTGCAAGATCTCGAGGAAGCTCGACTTGCCCAGGCGGCCGGGGAACGCAGCGCCGATCCGGCCAGCACAGAGACCGGTTCCGCTGCAACGGTGTTCGAAGCCGAGCTGTCGCTGGTCCGCAACACGAGAGAGCTGCTCGCGCAAGTTGAAGACGCTCTCCGCAGGCTCGATGCCGGAACCTATGGGATTTGTGTCGACTGTGGGAAGCGCATTCCAGCTGCCCGACTCACCGCGCTCCCTTACACGACCTTGTGCGTCGAGTGCGCAGCAAAACGCTGAGACGAAAGGCGGCTGCGGTCGGCCTTGGCGCGTTCGTCGTGCTGCTCGACCAGATCACCAAGGCGTGGGCCCTCAGGGCGGTTCCGGCCCAAGAGAGCATCACCCTGATCCCAGGGTTGCTTCGACTTCATGTGACGGAGAACTCCGGTGCGGCGTTCAGCATGCTCCAGGGTGCCGGATCGTTCCTCGTGCTGGCAATCGTGGTTGCCGTCATCGTGATCCTCCTGGCCATCCAGTCGTCGGAGAGATGGTGGGAGACTCTCACTCTGGGTCTGGTTCTTGGCGGGGCCATGGGCAACCTGGTCGACCGGCTGACCAGAGGTCCCGGCTTCTCGGATGGCAGGGTTGTCGACTGGATCGACCCATCATTCTTTCCGACGTTCAACCTCGCCGACACATCGATCACCGTCGGTGTCGCGCTGCTGCTCCTTTTCAGTGTTCTGTCACGTGAATAACGTGTGGTGCCACCGGGGGATCCGGCAGAGCCTTCGAGAGCGAAGATGATCATTCGAGTCGATGCCGGGCTTGCCGGCGAACGGGCAGACAAGATCGTCGCGATGCTCGCGGAGGTGAGTCGCAGCGTGGCTCGCCGGCTGATCGAGACCGGAGCAGCGCAGGTCGACGGATCTCCGGTGGCACCAAGAGACCGCCTCGATGTCGGCGCGATGGTTTCGATCGATCTCCCGGCGACCGAAACGCTCGAGCCCGAGGAAGTCGCATTCGAGGTGCGCTACGAAGATGCCGATGTGGCCGTGGTCGATAAGCCGGCGGGCATCGTCGTTCATCCGGGCACGGGGGTCATGGGAGGGACACTTGCAGGCGGTCTGTTGTTCCGGTGGCCGCAGATTCGCGGCATCGGCCAGGAGAATCGGTGGGGGATCGTCCATCGACTGGATCGGGATACGTCGGGACTTCTTATGGTCGCGCTCACCGAAGCCGCCTACGAAGGCTTGACGGCGGCCATCGCGGCCCATGAGGTCTCCCGAACCTACCTTGCCCTCGTTCAGGGTGGGTTTGCGCTTCCCGGTGGCACGATCGATGCGCCGATCGGACGCGACCCCCGTCGTCCGACGCGACGCGTCGTACGCCGCGAGGGGCGACCGGCCAGGACGCACTACAGGCGGCTCGCCGGCTGGAACGATCGAGGCGTCAGCCTTCTCGAGGTGCGACTCGAGACGGGCAGAACTCATCAGATCAGAGTCCATCTCGAATCGATCGGACATCCCGTCATCGGTGATCGTGTCTACGGGGCACCGAATCCCAGGATGTCTTCGGTCGAACGGATCTGGCTTCACGCGGTCTCGCTGTCCTTCGCGCATCCGGTCACCGGAGCGACGATCGACGTCACCGCACCGCTGCCGAGCGATCTGCAGAGTACGCTCGAGGAACTGGGAAGTGCTGATGTCGGTGGCTACCCGAAGAACACCTGAGCCGTGTCGTAGAGCGCCTCGTCGACACCGCGCGTGCTCTTGCACGCCTCTTCGAGCGAGACGGCGGTGATGTCTCTGCCCCTGAGCGCAACCATCGTCCCCCAGCGTTCCTGGGCAGCGAGGTCCGCTGCGCCGACGCCGAGTCTGGTCCCGAGGACGCGATCGAAGGCGGTCGGCGTGCCCCCTCGTTGGATATGTCCGAGGACGGTGACGCGCGACTCGAAACCGGTCATCTCCTCGAGTATCGGTCCGATCTGGTAGGCGACGCCGCCGAGGCGCTCGAACCCGAAGGCGTCCGTCCGCTCGCGCATGGCACATCCGGCGGGCGGCTTCACCCCCTCGGCGACGACGACCACCGAGTACTTGCGTCCACGGCGGTGGCGCGCCCTGATGATGTCGGCGCACTGTTCGAGATCGTATGGGATCTCGGGGATGAGGATCGCGTCTGCACCGGCCGCGATTCCCGCGTAGGTGGCGATCCAGCCTCGTGAGCGGCCCATCACCTCGACCAGCATGATGCGATGGTGCGCCTCGGCGGTGGTCGTGATCCGATCGATGGCCTCAGTCGCGATCTCGACGGCGGTGTTGAAGCCGAACGTCGTATCGGTGGCGTTGATGTCGTTGTCGATCGTCTTGGGGACGCCAACGACCTTCAAACCATCTCCCGTGAGTCGCAGCGCCGTTGCGAGCGTTCCATCGCCGCCGATCACGATCACGCCGTCCAGCCCGTTGCGTCGCACGGCTTTGGCGATGCTCGTGTAGCCGTCACCGTGCACATACGGGTCTTTCCTGGACGAACCCAGGATCGTGCCGCCTCGTTGCAAGATGCCTCGCACGGCGTCGCGATCGAGGGGTACGACGTCGCCGTCCATCAGCCCTTCCCATCCGTTGAGGATGCCAACGACCTCCGCTCCGTGCGTGATGGTCGCTCGCGACACGACTGCCCTGATAACAGCGTTCAGTCCAGGGCAGTCACCCCCGGCGGTCAGTATCCCGAGGACCTTCATCAGTACAGGAACATCGGCTTACCGGACACGTGGCGGACCTTGGGTCGATAGGTCTCCGCGTTGTACAACTCTTCGACATCGACCCGCTTGACACCCTCTCGGGTGACGCTGATCGGGACGCTCGTGTACGTGCCGCCTCGGAGGGCGACCATCCGCCCTGAAGCGCCTTCGATGGCCAGGTCGGCGGCCATCACCGCGTAGTTCGTGGCAACCATCAGATCGAGCGAGTCCGGGCTTCCCGACCGCATCAGATAGCCGATCTGCTGGTAGACGATGCCTTGACCCGTCCTTTCCTTCAGAAGGTGTCCGGTGAGCGCACCGATGCCGCCGAGCTTGCGGTGACCGTACGCGTCGGCGTCCCCGGTGAGCATCATCTCCCCACCTTTGATGGTTGCTCCCTCCGAGATGGTCATCATCGCGTAGTTGCTCGGATTCTGGCTCCTGTCTTGCATGAGGAGGGACGCCAGCTTGTCGATGTCGAACGGGACCTCGGAGATGATCGCACGGTCGACTCCGGCGAGATAGGCCGTGATCAACGATGTCTCTCCGCTGTAGCGGCCGAAGAGCTCGACCACCGCGAGCCGCTCGTGTGAGCCGGTCGACGTGCGCAGATTGTGGATGAACTGAACGCCTCGGGTCACCGCAGTCGAGAAACCGATGCAGTAGTCGGTTCCGTGCACGTCGTTGTCCATCGTCTTGGGGATGGCGATGACCGGTACTCCTTCATGGTGCATGCGCAAGCCGTACGACAGTGTGTCGTCGCCGCCGATCGGAATCAAGACGTCGATCTTCTGGGCTTCGATGACGTCGAGGACGTGTCGAGTGAAGTCGTACGGCTCGTCGCCTGATGCCTGATCGCGAAGGAACGCAGGTACGTTTCCGGCCGGAACTTTGCCCGGATTCGTGCGAGACGTGTGCAGGAAGGTTCCCCCGGTGCGATCCACCGTGCGCACTCTGGCTCTGTCGAGCGGGATGAAATTGTGGTCGAGACTCTCCGGATCGCTCAGATCGACTTCGAGGAGACCGCCCCACCCACGGCGAATACCGAGAACCTCGTGACCTTCATCGCTCACCCTGTCGACGACCGCCTTGATGCACGGGTTCAGTCCGGGAACGTCTCCACCGCCGGTGAGGATACCGATTCTCATGACGAGGCCCCCTCGTAGACGTCGATGAAGTGACGGAAGTTGGCCGCGATGTCGGCGACGGCCTCGGAGCGGCTCATCGTGCCGTTCGCGTCGGCGAGGTGTGCCTGTTCATCGGCGTTGGGCTCCCTACCGATGATGCCAAACATCTTCTTCTTGAAGCTTCCGCGGTGATCGAAAGCCAGAATGCAGAGGTTCGGGTTCATAGGGTCTCCTTGCCGACCGGTGAGCCTGCATGCTACCCCTCGGGGCCGCCAGGGCCACTTCGGGGCGGCTCGACGAACGCTGGTAGGGTGGGAATTTCAGCGGTGTAATTCATGGACGGCTTCGCACATCTTCATCTCCACACGGAGTTCTCCATGCTCGATGGAGCAGCCCGCGTCCATGACGTGGTTCGTGCTGCGCGCGACGACGGCCAACCCGCGGTGGCGATCACGGACCACGGCGTGATGTACGGAGTCATCGATTTCTATCAGGCCGCCCGCAATGAGGGTGTCAAGCCGATCATCGGTGTCGAAGCGTACGTCACCCCCGGCTCACGGTTCGACCGGCCGCCAAGGAACCGCAACGTTCGTTTCCACCTGACGCTCCTTGCGGAGAACAACACCGGCTACCAGAACCTCATGAAGCTCGTGAGCAAGGCGTATCTCGAAGGGTATTACTACAAGCCCCGAATGGATCTCGACCTGCTCGCCGAGCACAGCGAGGGCATCATCGCGGCGTCGGGCTGTCTCGGCGGAGAAGTTCCACAGCTGCTCGCACCGGACGCCTCACGGGAAGAAGGGAACCAGGGGCAGGTCGGCGATTTCGACGCTGCACTCACTGCGGCCGCTCGCTATCAGGACCTCTTCGGCAAGGAGAACTTCTACATCGAGTTGCAGGACCACGGGATCGATGCGCAGCAGAGGGTGCTCCCGGACCTGGTCGAGATCGCACGGCGGATCGGTGCCCCTCTCCTGGCAACCAACGACTCGCACTACACACGACAGGAGGAGGCAGATGCCCATGACGTCCTCTTGTGCATCCAGACCGGTGCGACGATCAACGATCCGAACCGGTTCAAGTTTCAGGGTCAGGAGTTCTATCTCAAAACCGCCCGAGAGATGCGCTCTCTGTTCCCGGACGACCTCTATCCGGGAGCGGCGGACAACACGCTCGCAATCGCCGAGCGAACCAACGTCGAACTGAGATTCGGTGAGATCCTTCTTCCCCAATTCCCGGTCCCGGAAGGCGAAACGGAGATGTCCTACCTGAGAGATCTCGTCTTCGCGGGCGCGCGGACCCGGTATGGCGAACCACTTCCCGTCGAGGTGATCGAACGGGCCGAACACGAGCTGCGGATCATCGGAGAGATGGGTTTCCCCGCCTACTTCTTGATCGTGTGGGACCTCATTCGGTACGCGCGCGAGAAGGGCATTCGAGTCGGACCGGGCCGTGGAAGTGCCGCAGGATCGATCGTCTCCTACTGCTTGCGGATCACCGACCTGGATCCGCTTCGCTACGCGCTGATCTTCGAACGCTTCCTGAACCCCGGACGGCGTCAGATGCCGGACATCGATATGGACTTCGACGAGCGTTATCGGTCCGACGTCATCCGATATGCCGCCGAGCGGTACGGCAGCGACCACGTGGCACAGATCGTGACGTTCTCCACCATCAAGGGTCGTCAGGCGCTGCGGGACTCGGCACGCGTACTCGGCTTCCCCTACGGATTCGGTGACCGCATCGCCAAGATGATGCCGCCGGCGATCCTCGGCGCGGAGGCCTCATTGACCCAGTGTCTCACCGATCCGGGCAAGGGCGCCGATCCGGCCCTGCGCGATTTCTTTTCCAATGCAGCTCAGCTGCGAGCGGTCTACGAGACGGAGGAAGATGCCCGAACGGTGATCGACACGGCCCGTGGCCTGGAGGGGCTCCGCAGACAGGACAGCATTCACGCCGCAGCAGTCGTGATCTCCCCTGAGCCGCTCACCAACCTGGTTCCGCTGCAACAAAAGGGTGAAGGAGCGGAGATCGTCACCCAGTATGAGATGCACGGTGTCGAAGATCTCGGACTTCTCAAGATGGACTTCCTCGGTCTGCGGAACCTCGCGACGATCGACCGCGCCCTCGAATTGATCGAACAGTCGACAGGTGAGAAGATCGACATCGACTCGATCCCACTCGACGATCCCGAGACGTTCGAGATGATTCGCGCTGGCGACACGATCGGCGTCTTCCAGCTCGAAGGCTCGGCGATGCGTTCCCTGATCCGGGCTCTTCAGCCGGAGACGTTCGACCATATCATCGCCGTGAACGCCCTGTTCCGACCTGGCCCCATGGGCATGAACATGCACTACGAGTATGCGGACCGCAAGAACGGTCGCAAACCCGTCGAGTATCCGCACCCTGCGATCGAGCCGTTCTTGCGGTCCACCTACGGGATCATCGTCTATCAAGAACAGGTCATGCAGGTCGCACAGGCGGTTGCCGGCTATTCGATGACAGAGGCCGACATGTTGCGCAAAGCCATGGGCAAGAAGGTCAAGTCGATGATGGCACAGGAGCGCGACAAGTTCGTGGCGGGGTGCGTCGCCGCCGGGAATCCCGAGAAGTTGGGCAAAGAGCTCTGGGATGCGATCGAGCCGTTCGCAGGCTACGGCTTCAACAAGTCGCACAGCGCGGCGTACGGATATGTCGCCTACCAGACGGCGTGGCTGAAGGCCCACTATCCAGCCGAGTACCTCGCGGCGCTGCTGACGTCCACGAAGAAGGACAAGGATCGCACCGCCTTGTATCTGAGTGAGTGTCGCAGTCAGGGCATCGAGGTGCTGGTCCCCGACGTCAACCGCTCAGAGTTGGATTTCGTCGTGCGCGATGGACGGATCGTGTTCGGGATGTCTGCCATCCGAAACGTCGGCGAGGGCGTCGTCGAACGCATCCTCGCGGCAAGGCGGGAGGCCGGTCCCTTCAAAGATTTCCAGGATTTCGTCGACCGCGTCGACCTTTCTGCGCTCAACAAACGCACGATCGAGTCGCTGATCAAGGCGGGTGCATTCGACAGCTTCAACGTCACACGGCGGGGTCTCATGCTGAGCTTCGAGCAGATCCTCGATGCCACTCTGACCCGCCGACGTAACGAGGAGATGGGACAATTCAGCCTGTTCGGCGGCGAGTCCGGTCCTGGGGACATGGAGCCGGTCTCGATCCCCTCGGTCGAATGGGACAAGCGTGTCCGTTTGAGCTTCGAGAAGGAGATGCTCGGCTTGTTCATCTCCGACCATCCACTCCTCGGTGTGGAACATCTCCTTGGCCGTTTCGTGACGTGCACGATTCCCGAGCTGTGGGAGATGGACGACACGACCTCGGTCACCGTAGGTGGATTGGTCGGGTCGATCAATCGTCGCTTCACCCGCAAGGGGGAGCCGATGGTCTTCTTCGAACTCGAAGACCTCGAAGGGTCCGTCGAGGTCGTAGCGTTTCCGAAAGCAGTGATGGCGGCAGGCCCGATGATCAGAGAAGACGCAGTCCTGGTCGTCAGCGGCCACCTGGATCATCGCGGCGATGACATCAAGGTGATCGCCCGCGAGGTCATCGAGCCTGAGCTTCGTTCTGATCAGTCGGTGCGTTTGAAGGTGCCGGCCGTGCAGCTTTCGCCCGATCTCGTATCGAGACTCCAGGAGATCCTCGCGAATCATCCGGGCCCGGCTCCCGTCTACATCGAGATGACGTCGGATGGTGGCTCGAAGGTCTGGAAGCTGTCCGATGAGTATCGGGTAGAGCCGAGGAGCGCACTGTACGCCGAACTCAGGGAGCTTTTGGGCTCTCGAGCGGTCACGTAGGAGGTGGCCGGCTTTCAGCAGCCTGCTGCCGGCTACTGCGCCGGACCGAGCAATAGATCCAAGTCCAAACCTTCTGCCGAGTCGATCATCGCACCGAGGCGCTCCAGATCCGTCGGCGCGCTCGACTGCCAGGGGATCGTCGCCGGATGGACGTGCCATCGAGCAGAGAACCGATGACGGACCGCGGCTTGGCGGTGCGCCTCGGTTCCCCAGCGGTGAAGGTTCTCGGCGATGGGCCCGGAGACGGGAGACTCGGCTCCGTACCAGGCTTCGGGCAATGTGCGGTTGAAGACGACGAACTCCGGCGGTCCTGATTCGAGTTCGAAGAATCGGGCAGCTTCGGCAATGGGCGCCGGATCGGCGGTGGTGACCACCACCGTGTGCGCGGTACGAAGCCGCCGTTCGATCTCCTTGCTTCTTCTGGCGATGCCGTCGTACGCGGCACGAAGATCGAGCAGGAAGTCGGCCACCGCTTCGAGGAGTTCGGAGCCGAGCGCGGAATCCGCGATCCGGAGGGCAGGGCGAGCGGTGAACCGGTAGAAGAGTTTGCGTCCCGGCAGCGAGCCGCCGGTCAGCCACTTGAGCAGGCGGCCACCGATGAGATCGCGCATCCTGGCCGGAGAGGTGAAGAACTCGATACCGCCGGCCGCAGGCGGGGTATCCACGACGATCACATCCCATCGCTCGCTTTGGGCACACAGGGTCATTTCCTCGGCGGCCGCAAAGGCCTGAGACGCCGGGAAATGCTGTGTGGCGGCCTCGAAGAACGGGTTTGCGGTCAGCCTTGGTGCAACTTCCGGCGGTGCGTAGTGTTGGGCGATCTCATTCCAGGACCGGGCGGCGTCGAGCATCGCCCCCCAGAGCAGCGGCTCTTCGGCCAATGGAGTGGGATCCGCACCGAGATCGTCGAGTCCGAGTGCCGTTGCCAGCCGCCTGGCAGGATCGATGGTGACAACGAGCGTGCGATAACCACGCCGGGCCGCCTCGAGCGCCAACCCGGCGGAGAGGGTCGTCTTGCCGACACCGCCGCCGCCGGTGATCAGCACGATGCGAGTACTCACAGGAGCCTCCACAGGTCCGCGATCCGCGCCGCAACTTCGGGTGGTGTGTGCAATCCGAACAGATACGGGATCTGTGGCCCATCCGGCAGATCCCGGAGCCACCGCTGCTGTTCTTCATACAGGGCCGTGTGGAGCAGTGCAGCCTCCTTCGCGGGCCCATCGTCGAGACGATCGACGTCATCCGACTCGGCACCGAGAGCCGGCAGAGTCCGATTCACCACGACAGGGGTCGTGGTGACCAATCCCTCCTCGCGCACATCCTCGAGGCTTTGGAGAGTTTCGGTGACGGGGAGCTCCTCGGGGATCGTTACGACGACAAGACCTGTCGCCGTGTCGTCCGCCAGCAAGTGAGCCATCCATTCCGTTTGGTCGAGGACCCGGCCGGTCCCGACGAGCCTGGCGACGGTCACCGGGGCCCTCAGGTGCGAGCCGATCTGGCCGGTTGGAGGGCCGTCCGCCACGACGAGGTCCCACGGGCCACTTCTGGCCTCGTAGAGGACCTTCCCGATGGTGATGACCTCCCGAATGCCAGGTGCCGTTGACGCAACGGCATCGAACGCCCTCGCAATCGGGCCTAGCTGAGCGACTCTTGGCACGCCGAGTTGAACCCGGAGATACTCGTTGAGCGCAGCAGGCCGGCGGATCGCCATGGCTTCGAGGCCTGGCCGGATGCGGGTCGGCGTGTAGTCGAGCCTGTCGACTCCCAAATGGGCCGCCAGGCCGACGCCGTCGGTCATCGCGACTGCGAGCACCCTCTTCCCATCGTATGCGGAACGAAGTGCGAGGGCGGCACTAACGGCGGATCGGCCGACACCACCCTTGCCGGTGATGATGAGCAATCGCTTGTCGAGCACGTGGTCAGCGTAGTGCGCACGAGCGACGCCACCGCGTCGAAATCATCTCGAGGCGGTACCCTTCCAGGAGTCGGCCGGGCAATGCCGGTGCACGGGGCACGCATTGCCCAGTGGGCCCGGATCGAAGGAGGAAGCATGGCCGAGTTCGACGTAGACGAGTTCTTGCGGCGTTTCGGGGAGCGAGCGAAGACGGTGAAGGAGCGAGGTCTCCCGCCCGTGGCCGGGCCGGAGCGCAGAGCCCTCATCGAGCAGGCCGAACGCGACTATACGGATTTCTCTCTGGTGGCGGCTGCGGACTGGTCGTTGGAGGAAGGCTCTTTGGTGCTGAGGATCCCGCTGCGCCGCTCGTAGGGCCTCGTCGACCGGCGTTGGTGGTTGGACCGGCGACTGGGGGCGTCACCCATTTCGTACCGGGTACCGGCCGTGACGGTTCAGGGAGCGGCGCTCCTCCTTCGTTCGGCGCGACGTTCACCCTCGAGGCGTTCCAGATCGGGTTCTGAGTAGTCGACGTAGCGCATGGCATCGGCGATCGAATGATGTCCCGCGACGTCACCGATCTGGCGATGCATCTCCTGGACCACCTTGCGGTATCTCGGGTGACCGGCAGGTTGGCTCCGCAACTCGAGCAGGTGGAATGCCTCTCGTGCGTTCATCTCCATGACGAAGCGGATGTTGAAGCCAAAGGGCACGACATACTGGGCGACCGTCGAACCCGCAGAATGCTCCAGGGTGTCGTGGAGTGTCGCCGCCTCGGTCATCGCCCGGTTCCATGAATCCTCGAGGCCGGCATCGGCCAGATCGTCAGGCACATCCTGGCCGTGGGCCGTCGTCAACTCCTGCCAGTCGATGGTCAACATGCGATGTCGCTGTAGGTCACGAAACGCCCCGTAGTCACACAACACATCGAAGCGGTACATGGGACGTTCCATTGCCCGCCCCGGCCGATGCCGTCTGTTTCTGCGGTCACCGACCATGGCCGTGATCACCGTGGCGCGCTCGTCTGCGGACATGGCACTGGCGATCCGGAACAGCTGGACGTCAGGCAGGTTCGATGAGGGGTACAGGGCCGCGGCCACCAGTTTCACCTCGGCGTCGGGATCCCAGTCGGTGAGCGTCACCAGCGGCTGGGGGTCGGGTGTGGCGCCGAGGTCATTCGCGATGGAGCGAACCGCGGCCTCGGTCTCGGTCAGGTACCTGCTCCACGCCACGCCCCGGTCCTTCACATCGACGCGTCGCAAGAACGATGGGATGACGGTGCGCAACTCGTCGAGCATCATGTCCCCGTACTCGCGGACCTCGGTGAGGGGATGCGCCTGCATGCGCATGAGCGCCATCTCATATGCCTGACCCGACGCGTAGATCCCGACGTTGGACAGGGTGGACGCCGGGAGGAGCCCTCTCGCCGTGTCGCATGCCTTCGCCCTGATCGTCGCCTTCCACACCCTCTCCGGGTCGTTTTGCCGGGGAAAACGCCGCGCATAGATGTCGGTCATTCTGCGCACGACCTGTGAGTAGGTGTCGAAGAGGAGGTCCATGATCCGGCGGTAGGCCGCGGCATGGTCCGAAGCGGCGATTTCGGGTGGCGTCATGTGCCGGTACCGGTTGCCGAGTTTCGTGTCGTAGTAGATGTAGCGGGTGCTCTGTTCGAGATATGCGGCCAGCCGGCCACGTTCGAGCACCTTCGTGAGCAGGTTCGATGCCTGCTCACAGGCGATATGTGCTCCTCCGAGCTGGGCGACCGAGTCATCGCCGAACTCGAAGAAGATTCGATCGTAGAGTCGTTGCGCTCTGCGAAGGCTGTAGAGGGGATCGTCGCCGCCGATGCGTTGTGCGATCGTCGCGATGCCGGTCTCGGCATCCGCCAGGAACTCGTCGAGGAAGAGACGCCGCAGCGACTTGGAGCTACGGCTGTAGCGGGCGAACAGGGCGCCTTTGACCACCTCGGGGAGGTTGATCAGGGCAAAGACAGGGCGGTCCACGTTGCTGAAGAACGGGGAGAGGACGCTGATTTCTTCAGCGGTAAACGGTTCCTGATAGAACTCCACCGATCGGATTGTACCGGGAGGGCGCCGGGAGGCGGGTACCCTTGTTCCCTGTGACATGGCTTCGCATCCTCCTCGGTGTGCTTCTGGCTGCCGCCCTTGCCGTGGCGGTCGTACCGTTGTTCGTGCTGCTCAATCTCGCGGGGGGAGGGACCGGTTACGGAGTTTGTCCGCACGGACTGGAGTCATGTCGTGTCGGCTACACGGACGGTCTCGAATTGCTGCTTCTGCTCACGATCACACTCTTCGGCCTCCTGGGTGCAATCCGCGTCGTGGCGCGCGGCATCCGACACGTTCGGCGGCGTCGTGAGACGGAAGAGGCGATGCGCCGTCTCAATGAGCAGGTGTGACCGCTTCCGCAGCCGGGAGCGCGTCCGTCTCCTTGGCGCGTGCCAGCACCAGGTAGATGCCCGTGAGGATCAACCCGGCACCCGTCCATCCTCGTGCGCTGAGACGTTCCTGGAGGATCCACGCAGCGGAGAATGCGGCAACGGCGGGTTCGAGCGACAGCATCACGGCCGTCCGGGTTGGGCCGACGACCGTCTGTGACCAGACCTGGAGGAGGAACGCCCCTGCGCTGACGGCGAGACCGGTTGTGATGAGCGCCGGCAGGACATCCATGCTCGGCAACGGGAGTCCTTCGCGAACGTATGAGACGGCCAGCGCCAATCCGGCCGTGACCAGCAACTGGACGGCTGTGAAAGGAACCACAGGGTGGCGGGCCACGATTCGCGACAACACGACGATGTGGGCTGCGAAGGCGACGGCGCATCCGACGGTCAGCAGATCTCCGGTCGAGAGCAAGACCCCCTGCTGAAGGGTCAGCAGTGCAAGGCCGACGAAGGCGACGCCGGTTCCGCTCAGCGCCCAGCCCGACAGCTTCGAACGTCCAACGATGGCAGCGAGGAGCGGCGTGAAGACGACGTACAGGCCGGTGATCAGACCGGAGTTCGAGGCGCTCGTTCGCGCGAGTCCTTCGGTCTGAAGCGCGAAGCCCGCGAACAGGAGAGCCCCGCTGAGCAGGCCGTCGCGCCAGATAGCGAGGCGTCGCGGGAACGCCAAGACGAGCAACGCCAGGGCGCCGATCAGGAAACGCCATCCGACGAACGCCATCGGCGGGAGGATGACCACTGCCTGTTTGATCACGACGAAGGTCACTCCGAAGAGCACCGCAGCGACTGCAAGTGCGAAGTAGGCAATGAGAGGGCGACGCATCGAGCGGTCAATCCCCGAATACGGCCGCGCCGCCCGAGTGGGATGCGACTCGAACGAGGGGGAGGTTGGGCCAGGGGTGGCGGGCAGGCAGGGCACGCCTGCAAGAGCCAGGCCGGTGCACGCCGACGCACTTCTTGGCAAGGATGAACGGCAGCAGCATCTGCTAGGCAGTGGCCGTCACAAGTGGAATCCTGCCCGCTTGTGCCGTGAAGACCACATCGGGTGCGTGGGGGTCACTTGCCCGGCGACTACGTCGCCGATGTCATGCACGATCTCGGTAGTGATTCGATGATCGAGAAAGGTGTTCACCAGTGGCAACTCGCTGCCGACGCGTCCATGGTCTCGTATGACGTCTCGCAGATCCATGGCGGCGATGGTAGCGACGCCTGAGAGCCCGCCGAGCAATGCACGACACGCATCTCGATCGCGCCCAGGAAGTCCGTTGTGGGGCCGGCCACCGGCTCTTGGCGGCCACAGACCCCTCACAAACAAGGAACGATGTCCTCGTGGCCCAGCGATACGGAATACGCAGACAGGCGAGTGATACTCGAAGCCGATGATCGGGGCACAGGCATCACCTGTCCGGTTCGGCTGTCCCGATCCCGGCTACGATGCCAGACGTGATCGACAGCGAACGTTCCCTCGGGATTCTCGATCGGCTCGAACGAAGATATCCGGAGGTCCGAATCGCCCTCGAGTATCGGGATCCCTGGCAGTTGCTCGTGTCGACGGTCCTCTCGGCACAGACCACCGACGACAACGTGAACAAGGTGGTTCCGGAGCTCTTTGCCACCTTCCCGACTCCCGAGGACCTGGCCGCCGCAGACCCGGAGGAAGTCGAAAGGATCGTGTTCACGACGGGTTTCTACCGACAGAAGACAAGAGCGATCATCGGGCTGTCCCAGGTGCTCGTCGACCGCTTCGGCGGCGCGGTGCCCGACGATCTCGACAAGCTCGTCGAACTGCCCGGCGTCGGTCGCAAGACCGCCAGCGTCGTTCTGGCCGAGGCGTTCGGCCGTCCCGCGATCGCCGTGGATACGCACGTCAAGCGCCTCTCCAACCGGCTCGGCTTCACGACGCACAAGGATCCGAACAAGATCGAGCAAGACCTCAAGAGGCTGTTTCCAGAGTCGGCTTGGCGAGGGCTCTCGTTGCGACTGATCCAGTTCGGACGTGACGTGTGTACGGCGAGAAAGCCGCACTGTGGCGAATGCGAACTGGCCGATTTGTGTCCGTTCCCGGACAAGAGCTTCGAGTAGCCGGTCTCAACTCGGGACCCGAGGTGTTCCTGTCGATGGCGACGTCGCTATCCGACGCCGGTATCGACAGGAAATGAGCCGTCGGCCAGGAATCCAAGCCTTCTATCCGGGTTCCAGAATCCGGCCTCGTGTCTCTGGGACTGCCAGGACCAGGCCGGCGGCGATGAGCATGCATGCTGCGAGGGCCGTGATCGTGGTCGAGAGTCCGAAGCGGCCGATGAGGTAGCTGCCGGCCGCCAACCCCGTGACCGCACCCAGTACCCCTGCGACGTTCAGCCACATCACCGCCGTTGCCCGCATCCGGGTCGGGAACAACTCACTGCGTAGCGCGCCGAGCGACGGCACCGTCGCAAACGCTCCGAAACCCGAGATTGCGGCTGCGGCGGCAAGGGCTGCCGGCTCGGTGAGGCGGAACATGCCGACGCCGCCGACACCCGCCAGCAGGAGCGCTCCAAACAGCACCGGTCTGCGGCCCCAGAGATCCGAGGATCTTCCTCCGACGAGGAATCCAAGGCCACCCAAGGTTCCTCCGGCGAGCAGCACGCCCACGGCGACCGGTGTGCGGAGGCCGACATCGCCGACGAGACGCTCCATGGCAAAGGTCGCAGCCGGAGCGGAAAACGTTGCCGAGAGGAATGACAACACGGCGACGATCCAGAAAGGGCGTTTCTGCGTGTCGAGCAATGGAGACCAAAGGGCAGTCGGCTCGCTCGGTGCCACGAAAAGGGGGCTTTCGCGGAGACGGAGAGCGACGAATGGATAGAAGGCAAGACCGAGTGCGCTCGCGCCGTACAGAAACCTCCAGGATTCGGGACCGAGATCGCTGATCGGGATGAGAACGAGTGCAGTCCCCGCACCGAAACTGACCGCGCCTCCGAAGATCGAGATGCCGTACGCGCGAAGGGCGGGAGTGAGCGATTCGGCCAGCATGACGAGGGCGAGCGCACCCACCGCCGATCCGGTCATACGAACGACGGTCTGCAGGATCGTGAACGTCGCGACGTCCGGGGCGATCGCCGTCGCTGCGTTGGCAACGAGCATGGCGACAAAGGCACCGAGCAGGACTCTGCGTCTCCCTCTTCGGTCTCCGAGCAACGAAAGCAGGACCGCTACGACGGCACCGAGGCGGACGATCCCGAGCAACTGGCTCATGTCGGCGGCCGTGATGTCGAGCGAGCGTCGAACAAATGGCAGGGTGTTCGCTGCCTGAGCGAGGGCATGACCCTCGAAGAACCCCAGGATCGACGTCAGGACCACGATTCGTATGTCGGATCGGGTCGGCGTGACGGGAGGTTGTACGAAGCGGGGCAGCTTCATGCCACGACGGTACCTTCGGCGACGTGTCGATCGGGCCTCAGGAGAACGACTCCTCCGGGGCTCATGGCTCCGAGGACGAGTACATCTGAGCGAAAACCACCGACGCGCATCGGTTCGAATCCGGTGACGGCGACGACCTGGCGACCAACCAGGTCGTCGGGGGTGTAGTGATCGGTCAGCTTTGCGGAGGACTGCAAGACGCCGAGTTCACCGAACTCGATCCACATGCGGTACGAAGGATTGCGTGCCGTCGTGTTGGGCTCTGCCCGTACCACGGTTCCGATACGGACCTGGAGCGCCTCCCAGTCTCGGTAGGTGGCCATGGGCGAACAGCGTAGCGATGAGTCCGCCGAGTGGTGCGGTGCGTGGATCGCTCAGGCTCGTTTCAGGAACGTGTCTCGTGCTTCGTGTTCCGTCTCGCGACCTCGCGTCGATGCGAGACTACGGAGCGGGTGTGATCCCCTCGTATGCCACGTCGAGGACAAGGACAGCGCATGCGACGATGCTCGTCGAGAGGCGTGTCTTGCATCGGTCGGCGGTCTTCGATGTACCGGTGTGAGGTGTCGCTCATCGAAGCCGGCCGATTCACGATGCATCCGGCCGAGGGATCTCAACTATCCTGCCCGCCCATGGCCGACGTTGGCATCATCACTGCATTCGTTTTCGGCATCGTCTCGTTCCTTTCCCCATGTGTGCTGCCGCTGCTGCCGGGATATCTGAGTCTGATGTCCGGATACTCGGTGGGAGACCTGCAGAGTGGGGATGCTTCGTCGGCGAGGATGTTTCGGGTCACGCTCACGTTCGTGATCGGCTTCACGATCATCTTCGTCATCCTTGGTGCGGCAGCGACCTCGGTGGGGCATTTTTTCCTGCAACACCAACGCATCGCACTGCAGGTCGCCGGATGGATCGTGATCGCGTTCGGGTTGCTCATCGTCGTCTCGGCGTATTCGCACTCCCGATACCTCGGTTTCTTGATGAGAGAACGGCGCATCGATGTCAAGCCATCGAAACTCGGGGGATGGGCGCCGCTCGTCATGGGACTCGCGTTCGGTTTCGCGTGGACACCCTGCATCGGCCCGGTGCTTGCAGCGATCCTGGCGGCCGCTGCCGTTCAGGAGACGGTCGGTCAAGGGATGATCCTGTTGCTCGCGTACGGCCTCGGCCTGGGCGTCCCGTTCATCTTGTCAGGGGTAGGTCTCTCGAAGGCGTTCAGGGCCGCCGGGTTCCTGAAGCGGTATCTACGCCCGATCAACGTGGTGTCCGGGCTGCTCCTCGCCGGCTTCGGCGTCCTGATGATCACCGGGAAGATGGCCATCCTCTCAGGATGGGTACAGGAACTCTTCTCCAAACTCGGCCTCGAGTGGCTCGCCACGATCTGAGTGTCGGACCTCTTGCCGTCCAGTGTCTTGGCCGGTGACGTTCGGGGTGTCGATGCCGGGGCAGGGGCGCCTCATCGAAGACGCACCCATCTCTTCTTGCGTGAGAACACCGCGCTATGGGCAGCCAGCTCACGCAAGACGGGGGGCTCGGCGTTCCTGCAAGTCCTCATCACCCAAGAGGTCGTTGATGGGAGCGGATGCGTGTCGATGTGGAGCATGGGAGCGTCGTCGAAGAGCGATGGGAGAGCAGCCGTGCGGGCAGCGTCGTGCACGACCCACCGATGCGGCCTTTTACACAACGCTGACATTTCCTCAACGGTTTGCTCGTATCTGCCGATGATCCTTTTCGATGACGCGCCTGCCGACAATCATGGAGGGTCAGATGGACCGCGGCCGTATCTT